>NZ_JASVEJ010000025.1:0-78531 GCF_030285425.1 Geitlerinema calcuttense NRMC-F 0142
CGTTAGGAGAGTTAAAGGCAAAGGAACCGAGGTTAGAACGTAGTTTCCTGCCCATCTTTCGAGTTTGCCGAGTTCCGAGTTCCGAGTGGGGAAGAGAGTAGCGAATTCTGAGTAGGTATCAAGAACAATTGCTGATTTACCTTCGTTCTCCTCACTCTCTTCTTCCCCAACTCCCAACTCCCAACTCCCTTCTTCTTCCCCCCATCTCCCCATCTCCCTTCTAGAGAATCTCGCACGCTACACCGTAGATAGATTGCAAATTGCAAGTATCGCGGTCAGTAATATTAGTGTCGCTGAGTTCCAGGTTGTAGAAATCGATGTACTCTGTTTCAAAATAGGGGCCCGCGTGCCAGGTTCCCAAGTGGAGTTTAATAAAACAATCGCCTGGAATCTTAAAGGCTTGGATATCTTCGAGTCGAGGGTGAGGACTCTCTGCTGGAGGCGCAACGGCTATCCACCAGGATTTGCCCCCCAAAGCGCCTAAACATTGCGTACATTGGAGATGGCGAGTAATTCTTTTAAACTGGCGTCCATTGGCAGTCAGACGCATGATGTAAAACCGAGGAATACCGCGATTGAGGATTAACTGAGCATCCTCTGTATCGTAAAGCTTGCCGTCATCAACAGGTTTAATTAACTGACCGTAAGCTTGAAAGTTCTGTTTGCTCGCCTCTTGAGCAGAAAGTTGATGCACGAATGGGGATTGACTCATAAAGCGCCTATAAACGGTGGAATGTCAATGGGTCTGACTTCTAGGCTACTTGCCAAGCCGAAACTTGTTGCTAGAATTCTTAATTTATGGTTCGCCAACTCCGATTTTTCTGAGCATCGCTCAGTTCGCCGAAGCCTCAACTATCCAATTCTCTTCTTCCTATGTTAGAAAAGCCCAGTCGGTCTAAGCATAAGCATATTGTCCTGACCTCTCACCCGCGCAATGTTGGTTCCAAAGCAGTTGCAATTCATTGGGGGGAATGCGATCCTCTGAAGCGAGGCCCGATTGTGGCGACGGTGACAACTCCGGCTCATCGGAACGTGATTGGGACGCATTCTGGATCGTATGCAATTTATCGAGCGTTGGCGGTAGCGCGTAAAACACTGCAAGCGGATCATCGCGCTGACTTAACGAATACCTCACCTGTGGAACAAATTGGGCCGCATCCGAGTTGGTTCGATCCCGATAAGATTATCTCTCTCGATCCCTTTGGTGCAATGGTGGGTGAGGTTTATACCTCTTTCTACGAGCAAGGATACGATATTCGCCCCACGATCGCGATTACCAAAGCCCATATTAATATGCCGGAACTGCTCGATGCGGTGGCGAAGGGTCGCTTGCAGATTGATGGCAAGATTATGAAGGCGGGGGGCGATTTGGTGGTGACAAAAGCCGCTATTGAACCCGTTTGGTATTTACCGGGAATTGCCAAACGCCTAGGAATTGCAGAAAGCGAGTTGCGCCACGCGTTGTTTGAACAAACCGGGGGAATGTTCCCGGAGTTGGTGACGCGTCCGGATTTGTCGCTGTTTCTCCCACCAATTGGAGGCGTTACCGTTTATATTCTTGGGGAGATTGCAGCTATTACCGATCCGAATTCTCCGGTGGCAGTGCGGGTTCACGATGAATGCAATGGTTCGGATGTGTTTGGTTCGGATATTTGCACCTGTCGTCCCTATTTGGTTCATGGAATAGAGGAATGCATTCGCACGGCGCAACAGGGAGGGGTGGGAATTATTGTCTATTTCCGCAAGGAAGGCCGGGCCTTGGGCGAGGTGACTAAGTTTTTGGTTTACAATGCTCGCAAGCGACAAGAAGGGGGCGATCGCGCTGCGGCCTATTTTGAGCGAACTGAATGCGTCGCTGGCGTTCAAGATATGCGCTTCCAAGAGTTTATGCCAGATGTCCTCCACTGGCTTGGGGTGACTCAGATTGACCGTTTGGTGTCGATGAGCAATCTGAAGTATAACGCTATTGTCAATTCTGGGATTAAGGTCATTGAACGGGTTCCCATTCCCCCAGAACTGATTCCGGCTGATGCTCAAGTGGAAATTGAAGCCAAAAAGGCCGCAGGCTATTATACCGACGGGGATGTCCCCGATGAGATTGCGCTGACTCAGGTGATTGGACGCGGTTTAAGCGATTAGTAATAATTTCTAGATGGAGTTAAAAGCGGGAGACTTAATACTGATATGGGTGGCGCTGTGCTAGCCCATTCTACAATCGCGTTTGGCACAAATTGTTGCGATCGCGCTTGTTTGACAGTTGTTAAAATCTGCTGAATATACATTACTTTGCTAGAGAACTGCGATGACGTTAGCCTACCTGCGATCGCCCCAAGCTATTCGCGATCGCATACAATCAGGATTAGACTTCCCTAAGCAAACCTATGTCAGTTGTAGAATCTAAGGTCTATGTAGAGTATCGGAGTGGCAGTTACTGGATTGCAAATTCGCGAATCTCGCTCGACTCAGTGGTGTATGCTTTTCGTAAGGGTCTTTCACCAGAAAGCATCGTTCAATCTTTCCCATTGCTAACCCTAGAACAAGTGTATGGTGCGATCGCTTTTTACCTGGCTCATCGTCATACCATCGATCTCTACATTCTAGAAGAAGAGGCCGCCTTTGATGCCATGCCTCAGCCCTTACAAACAGATCAACCAATCTTATATCGCAAGCTCATGTCTTTTAAGGCACAGCAGGAGAACCTAGGGAGTGAGCATTCGTTACCAAGCTGATGCCGATTTAAATCAATTAATTGTAACAGCAACTTTGCGATAAGAGCCAACTATTGATTTTTAAACTGCTTCGGGTGCTGGATTGCAGGGTTTAAACGATTTGGAAGTGCTAGCATTAACAGCACAACAAGGACGTATTCTTGTTACCCACGATCGCAAAACCATGCCCATGTACTTTGCTGAATTTATTTCGCTTCATCAAAAAAGTGCAGGCGTTCTCATTGTATCCAAAAAGCTGACAGTTGAAGCAGTTGTTGCCGATCTTGTTCTCATCTGGTCGGTATCTACTCCAGAAGAATGGATCGATCGAATTGCTAAAATCCCTCTCTAGAAACCTGTAGATCGCAGCTTGTGAGTACAATAACATTACTTTACTTTACTAGAAAACTGCGATGACGTTAGCCTACCTGCGATCGCCCCAAGCTATTCGCGATCGCTGTAACATCTTATATGAACTCGCCTGTCAGGATAAACTGCAACATTTCCGCGTTGACTTATCCCAACTGGAAACCACCGCAGACTATGTTCTGCAAGTCATTCGGGAACATTACCCCAATTTAGATATTCCCTTTCATTCTCGCTGGCAGCATTTTGAAGTGGGCGGAATTTCGCGGATTGCTCAACTCAATGCTCAACTTGCCAGTTTACCCCCCATTGAGCAAGCTAAAGCAAAATACGATTTAGCCATTGTTAGCGTCTTACTCGATGCTGGCGCGGGTGCAGCTTGGAAATATCAAGAAGCAGAAACTGGGGGAACCTATCAACGTTCGGAAGGGTTAGCCGTCGCTAGCCTGCGGATGTTTGAAAGGGGGTTGTTTTCGAGTTCTGCTCAAAACCCCTTACAAGCCGATGCAGAAGGGTTAAAATCTTTAACGGAAAGTCGTTTAGCCGCAGGATTTCAAGTCAGTTCTGATAATCCTTTAGTAGGTCTTTCGGGTCGCTTGCAACTGCTACAAAAATTGGGTCAATCTTTAACCCATTATCCCGATTATTTTTGTTCAGACTATCCCCGATCCGGTAATTTAGTCAGTTACTTCTTAAGCCAAGCCGAGAACAAACAAATTTCAGCAAGTTTTATTTTTACAACTATTTTAACAGGTTTAGGAGAAATTTGGCCGGGAAGATTAACCTTAGATGGCGTTAATTTAGGGGATGTTTGGCAGCATTCCGCCTTACTTGATGCGGGTTATATTCCCTTTCACAAGCTTTCCCAATGGTTGACCTATTCTCTGTTGGAACCCTTACAAGAAATAGGCTTAGAAATTACCCAATTAAATGCACTGACTGGATTACCGGAATATCGCAACGGCGGATTATGTCTAGATTTGGGATTGCTGCAACCTAAATCCAATCGAATTTTAGAACAAGCGCATCAAGTCGATTCAGAAGTGATTGTCGAATGGCGGGCTTTAACAGTTATCCTCTTAGATAAAATCGCTCAAGTTATCCGCGAAAAACTGCAACTGAGCGAAACTGAATTACCCTTAGTAAAAGTCCTACAAGGCGGAACTTGGACAGCCGGACGAAAAATCGCCGCAGAACTCAGACCTGGTGGAATTCCCCCGATCCAAATTGACAGCGATGGTACAGTATTTTGAGATATTTTAGTCTCCTCCATCCCCTATGACTAGCCAAGTAACGCTCATCGATCATCCGCTATTACTGCATAAATTGACCCTAATGCGCCGTCAAGAAACCAGTACGGCAAAGTTTCGGGCCTTATTAAAAGAAGTCAGCCTATTAATGGCCTATGAAGTAACGCGAGATTTACCGTTAAAATACGAAACCATTGAAACGCCACTCGCCACCATGAACGCGCCTGTATTAGCGCCAGATAAAAAGCTGGTGATTGTCTCTATTATGCGGGCGGGACAGGGCATTCTAGATGGGATGTTGGAACTCATGCCTTCAGCGCGGGTGGGTCATGTGGGATTGTATCGCGATCCGCATACCCTCATCCCCGTGGAATACTACTTTAAAGTTCCCCAGGATGTCGAAGATCGAGATATGCTCGTAGTCGATCCGATGCTGGCGACGGGGAATTCTGCGGTGGCGGCGGTGTATCGCCTTAAAGAAACCAATCCTAGATCGATTAAGTTTGTCTGTCTATTGGCTGCGCCGGAAGGAATTGAGCATTTTCAACAAGAACATCCCGATGTCCCCATCTATACGGCAGCGATTGATGACAAGCTAGACGAGCATGGGTATATTATCCCCGGTTTGGGCGATGCAGGCGATCGCCTTTTTGGGACCAAGTAGACCCATTTGCGCGAACCGTCTGTCAAAAATGTAAAGTTCTATTAAGCTATAGAAGTTAACCTCTCTCAGGTTCTTTCGATATGGCGAACTCAGACGAACGCAAACAACGGATTATGGATCATGTTAAGCGCACCACCAAGCTTTCTAACGAGGTATCCCCCGCCGAGAAAGAACAGCGCAAACAGCGAATTATGGAACATATCAAAAGAACCCGGAACTAACCCTAAGCGGCATGGCAAAGCCGAGATAACAACGATAGGGTTGGATTAATTGATTATCTTCCAATCGGGGCGATCGCGCTCATCCCCCGAACCCTCATAGACCTATGGACATCCTCGACATCCTCAAACAAGACTACCAGCGATTTCCCAAAGACCAAACCTACAGCGTTTACGCCAAAGACGTATACTTCAAAGACCCGCTAAACGAATTTCGGGGAGTTGAACGCTTCAAAAAGATGATTCAGTTCATCGACACCTTCTTCATCAACCCCCAAATGGACTTGCACGACATCCAGCGCCAAGGCGATACCATCCACTACACCTGGACATTAAGCTGGAATACCCCCCTTCCCTGGAAACCCCGCATCTCCATTCCCGGTCGTACCGAACTCAAACTCAGCGACAGCGACACCATTACCTCCCATGTAGATTACTGGAATTGCTCGCGCTTAGACGTGGTGAAACAACACTTCGTCAAGAAAACCCGATAGAGTTAAAGAAATATAAAAGCTTTTCAGTTAGGACATTAACGATTTATGCGTGTAATTCTCATGACCGGGAAAGGCGGTGTTGGGAAAACCTCCGTCGCCGCAGCAACAGGCTTGCGTTGCGCCGAACTCGGCTATCGGACATTAGTTCTCAGCACAGACCCCGCCCATTCCCTCGCCGACAGTTTCGATCTAGAGTTAAGTCATGAAGCACGCCAAATTCGCCCTAATCTTTGGGGTGCAGAACTCGATGCGCTAATGGAACTCGAAGGGAACTGGGGTGCAGTTAAACGCTATATTACCCAAGTTTTGCAAGCGCGAGGTTTAGAAGGCGTCCAAGCCGAAGAACTGGCAATTTTACCAGGGATGGACGAAATCTTCGGGTTAGTACGGATGAAGCGCCACTATGACGAAGGCGAATATGATGTTTTAATTATCGACTCGGCCCCCACAGGAACGGCGTTGCGTCTCCTCAGCATTCCGGAAGTGGGGGGTTGGTATATGCGCCGCTTCTACAAACCCTTACAAGGGATGTCTGTAGCGTTGCGTCCCCTGGTAGAACCCCTATTTCGTCCCATTGCTGGCTTTTCCTTACCCGATAAGGAAGTGATGGATGCGCCGTATGAGTTTTACGAACAAATTGAAGCGCTAGAAAAGGTCTTAACCGACAATACCCAAACTTCAGTTCGCTTAATCACCAACCCAGAGAAAATGGTGATTAAGGAATCCTTACGCGCCCATGCTTATCTAAGCTTGTACAATGTTTCTACGGATTTAGTGGTTGCCAATCGGATTATCCCCGAAGAAGTGACCGATCCGTTTTTCCAACGCTGGAAGGAAAATCAAAAGCAGTATCGCCAAGAAATTCACGATAACTTTACCCCTCTTCCCGTTAAAGAGGTGCCTCTTTATTCTGAGGAAATGTGTGGGTTAGCAGCGCTAGAACGCCTGAAAGAAACCTTGTATGCCGATGAAGATCCATCACAAGTCTATTACAAGGAAAACACGATTCGGGTGATTCAAGAGAAAAATCAATACAGCTTAGAACTGTATTTACCCGGTATCCCCAAAGAGCAAATTCAACTGAATAAAACGGGTGACGAACTCAATATTCGCATTGGCAACCATCGCCGCAACTTGGTGTTACCCCAAGCGTTGGCAGCATTGAACCCTTCTGGGGCGAAGATGGAAGATGATTATCTGAAAATTCGCTTTGCGGATGCGGTTCGGGCTTAAAAGTCGTAGATTGGGTTAGCGTTAGCGTAACCTAACAGCAGCCGGGGTTGTGTTGGGTTTCGTACCTCAACCCAACCTACGCGACTATCTTTCCCCTCTCCCGATGGGAGAATGTGGCACTCATGTCGATTAGCCTTGACCCTCTAGCTGACTGGAGAGTTAAAAATAGAGGAGTCGGGTTAATTTTAGGCGATCTTATGCTATTCAAATTACTCAGAAATTACACGCTAGTTTTAACGGTGGCGGCTTTAGCTTCAGTCACGGGGGGAATTCTAGCGGCTTGTTCCGATCCTACCGCCCGCCAGCCGGATGCGGGTCAAAATCCTGGAATGCAGGAAACGGCTAGGAGTGGGGGACATGATGGACATGGGGAAATGCATCATGGGGGAATGGATCATAGTGCAATGGATCTGGGTCCTGCGGATGCAGAATACGATCTGCGCTTTATTGATGCGATGATTCCCCATCATGAGGGCGCGATCGCGATGGCGCAAGAAGCCCAAGAAAAATCGCAACGCCCAGAAATTCAGCAACTTTCCCAAGAAATTATCGCCGCCCAAGAACAGGAAATTGCTCAGTTAAGACAATGGCGGCAAACTTGGTATCCTGATGCAGACGAGACTCCCATTGCTTACAATCCGGAAATGGGTCATTCGATGCCGATGACGGAAGAGCAGCGGCAAAGTATGATGATGAGCATGGATTTAGGCCCTGCGGATGCCGAATTCGATCGCCGCTTTATGCAAGCAATGATTCCCCACCATGAAGGGGCTGTGGTGATGGCACAAGATGCCCTAGCCAAGACGCAACGCCCGGAGATTCGTCAATTATCCCAAGAAATTATTGCTGCCCAAGAACAAGAAATTGCTCAAATGCAGCAATGGAAACAACAATGGTACGCCTCTAATTAGATAAATTCAGGATTTTGAGAACTGCGCCTTAGCTGGGGGATACCTCCTGGCTAGGGCAAATTTTTAACTTTTAACTGGAAATTGACTGGATATGTTGGATCTGTTGATAGCGAAGTGACGGCTTATCGAGATGATGACTTTACCAGCGTGCGAACTAGCGAGCAATCCTTCTACGCCCCCTGCCCAACTTCAAGAACTTGCCAATAGCCCAGATGCAACGGTTCGCCGACAGCTAGCAGCTAACCCCAATACGCCCGTTACAGTGTTATGGAAATTGGGGGTTGAATTTCCCCAAGAAGTGGCTCAAAATCCGATTCTGCCCTTGTGCTTTTTAGAAAACCCAGAGTTTGTCATGCAGATGCCAATGGAAACGCTATGCAGTTTCTCGTATCTGGAGGCGGTACCGGAGTTTCTGCAAGCTTCCCTCAAACAGGTAAATTTTGGGTTTAAGCGCATTGTGGCAAAACAGGAGAATTTACCCCCGAATTTGTTGGCTTGGTTAGCAGAGGAAACCGATGCCGATCTGCGGTTTTTGGTGGGGAAACACGCCAATACTTCAGTGCAGGTGCTTGCCAAACTTGCTCAAGATAGCGATCCGCTGGTTCGTTATATTGTCGGGCAAAATCCCGTTACACCCGCATCGATTTTGAGGCAACTGGCAGCGGATGAGGATGGGTTTGTGCGTTGGGCGATCGCCTGTAACTTAAATACCCCTGCTGCAACCCTTGCCCAATTGCGTGATGATGCCGATGATTATGTGCGAGAAGCGATCGCCAAACATCCATCTTTAGATTAAGCCATGACACCAGACTCGCTTTTTGACCTCGCCAGCAGCCCCAACACGCCACCCGAACAACTGCTGGAACTGGCAACCCATACCGATGCTAAGATCCGTCAGCTTGTCGCTGCTAATTTCAGCACGCCTCCTCAAGCATTGTGGGCGTTAGGAGAAGAGTTTCCCGAACAACTTTTCGCAAATCATAGATTGCGCCTTTTGCTTCTCGAAGAGCCAAATTTAATTTATTGGATTCCTCTCAGCACTTTAATCCGCCTGTTTGAGTTTGAGACAGTGCCAGATTATTTAAAACAGGCCTTAATGCAAGCAGATTCTATGCTTCAAGGGGATATTGCCAGCCAGCCTCAAACGGCGGCTTCTGTTTTGGAGGGGTTAGCATTGCATGGCGATGAATGGGTGCGAGAGGCGATCGCGCATCATAAAAATACACCTATAAATACGCTCTTGCAGTTAGCCGCCGATCCAGTGATGCAGGTACGAGAAGGCGTGGCGCGTAACCCCAATTCTCCCGCTAGTGCTTTGCAACAGTTAGCAAGCGATCCGCACCAACAAATCCGATGGGCGGTTGCGCGTCACGAGCAGACTTCTGTTGCTACGCTCTTGCAGTTAGCCTGCGATCCAGATATTGATGTAAGAATTGCGATCGCTAATCATCCCCATACACCTATCAGTACGCTCTTACAATTAGCCACCGATCCAGAAGGGGAGGTGAAAAGAGCGATCGCGCTAAACCCTCGCACGCCGATCTCTATTCTGGAACAGTTCGCCAACGAAGGCGATCGCGCCATTCAACAAGCACTACTCAATAACCGCAATCTCCCGGATCGTCTCATTGAACCGTTAGCGCGAAAGTTAGAAAATAGTATTCCGATAACGATTCAATTCGATCCCTATCCCTGAAGGGAAGAAAGAGATGGCGATAGATCCTCAGATGCGACAGCAAGCCAGCAACCCCAACACGCCACCGGAACAACTGCGAGAACTCGCAACTTGTGAGGATGTCGCTATTCGTCAGTTAGTGGCTGCTAACCCCAATACGCCAACTGAGGTGTTATGGAAGTTAGGGAAAGAGTTTCCCGCACAACTCCTAGAAAACCCGCTCTTACCGCTGTTGTTTTTGGAAAATCCGAGCCTTTTTATTCCTTCAGATACCTTAGTCAGTCTATTTCAATTAGAGAGAGTCCCCTGTTATTTAAAACAAGCCTTTTTGAGGCAAAATGTAGAACTTCAACAAACCATTGCCCAAAACCCTAATATGCCTGTTAGCTTTTTTGAGTGGCTGGCACAAAGTTCAGAACCCTTAGTGAGATGGGCGATCGCCCAGAATCCATATATACCTCTCAGCACGATCGAGCAGTTAGCCAAAGATAGCGATTCAGGGGTTCGACGCGCAATTGGACTTCACTCTAAGACACCTGTCAGTCTTCTCGAACGGTTAGCCCAAGATAGCGATCCAGAGGTTCGAGGGGCGATCGCCGGTAAACCCAGTACCCCAGTACGCTGGCTCGAACGGTTCGCACAAGATCCCGATGCAGGGGTACGACGGGCGATCGCAGGCAACCGTAACACCCCCGTGCAGGTTCTTGAACAGTTGGTTCAAGATTCCGATGTCAAGGTTCGAGGAGCGATCGCCCTCAACCGAAACCTCCCAGTACATTGGCTTGAGCGACTAGCACAAGATGCAGACGCAACTGTTCGACGGGCGATTGCATACCAACCCAATACTACAACGCATTGGCTTGAACGATTAGCACAAGATACAGACACAACTGTTCGAGTAGCGATCGCACGCAACCTAAACAGCCCTAAGCCTTTACTGGAAAAACTAGCACAAGATAGCGATCCAGGGGTTCGAGTAGCGATCGCATCGCAACCCAAACAACACCAACGGATTGGCTCAAACAGTTAGCACAAGATAGCGATTCAGGGGTTCGAGTAGCGATTGTATCCAACCCAAACACCCCAGTGGATATACTTCAACGTTTAGCAGGGAATTGGGAACACTCGGTTAGCAGATGCGCCCAGGCTAAATTGGAAAAACTATTTCCTAATAGTTATCGGCGCAAAGATTGGGATTTCTAGCAAGGTAAGTGAAAAATGGCGATAGATACTCAGGTGCGACAGCAAGCCAGCAACCCCAACACGCCACCGGAACAACTGCGAGAACTCGCAACTTGTGAGGATGTCGCTATTCGTCAGTTAGTGGCTGCTAACCCCAATACGCCAACCGAGATGTTATGGGAGTTAGGAGAAGAGTTTCCCGCACAACTTTTAGAAAACCCGCTCTTACCACTGTTGTTTCTCGAAAATCTGAATTTGATTGATGAGATTCCTGAAGAGACGCTATTGCGCCTATTTGAATTAGACACATTACCCGATTATTTACAACAAAGATTAACCCAGGCAAGACCGGGAGGTCGATTGGCGATCGCCGAAAATTCCAACACCTCCGTACTTTGGCTCGAACTCTTAGCCCAAGATCCAGACTTAGACGTTCGAGGCGCGATCGCAGCTAACCCCAATACACCCGTTCATCTGCTCGAAACGTTAGCACAAGATTCAGAGCCAGAGGTTCGACGGGCGATCGCAGTTAACCCCAATACACCCGTTCATCTGCTTGAACTCTTAGCACCCGATCCAGAGCCAGGAGTTCGACGGAGAATCGCAGAAAACCCAAACACCCCAGTGCATATTCTGGAACTTTTAGCACAAAATACAGAATTCTGGGTGAGACAGGCGATCGCGCTCAACCCAAATACCCCTGTATATTGGCTCGAACACTTAGCTCAAGATCCAGAAAAATGGGTTCGACGGACGATCGCACTCAACCCGAATACCCCAGTTTATTGGCTCGAACACTTAGCACAAGATCCAGAACCAGACGTTCGACGAGCAATCGCACTCAACCCAAACACCCCAGTTTATTGGCTCAAACATTTAGAGAGCGATCGCGATCCTGACGTTCGCGAAGCCGCCGAGGTTAAATTGAAAGAACGATTTCCCGAACTGGCATAGGTGAAAAATGGCGATAGATTCCCAAGTGCGACAGCAAGCCAGCAACCCGAACACGCCACCCGAACAACTGCGAGAATTAGCAGCTTGTGAGGATGTCGCCATTCGTCAGTTAGTTGTTGCGAACCCCAATACGCCAACTGAGGTGTTATGGGAGTTAGGAGAAGAGTTTCCCACACAACTCCTAGAAAATCCTGTATTACCGCTGTTGTTTCTCGAAAATATAAATTTAATTCAGGAAATTCCCCAAAAAATTTTAATCCGCCTGTTTGAAATAGAGACAGCGCCAGATTATTTACAACAAGGATTACTCAAGGCACAAGTTGAGGTGAAAGTGGCGATCGCACAAAACCCTAACACCTCCGTGGATATTCTTGCATCTCTAGTACAAGAGCCAGAATCACAGGTTAGATACGTGCTTCCAGCTAACCCAAGGTCAAGGACTTATTGGTCTGAACTCTTAGATCTAAATCCAGAGCTAAGAATTCGACGGACACTCGCAGAAAACCCAAATACACCCGTTTATCTGCTCGAACTTTTAGCTCAAGATCCACAGGTTCGACGAGCGATCGCAGTTAACCCCAATACACCCATTCATCTGCTCGAACTCTTAGCTCAAGATCCACAGGTTCGATCGACGATCGCACTCAACCCAAATACACCCGTTCATCTGCTCGAACTCTTAGCTCAAGATCCAGACCTAGTGGTTCGATTCGGAGTCACAGAAAACCCAAATACCCCACTTAATACTCTCAAACGTTTAGAGAGCGATCGCGATCCTGACGTTCGCAAAGCAGCCGAGGTTAAATTGAAAGAACGATTTCCTGAACTGGCATAGGTGCAAAAATGGCGATAGATTCCCAACTGCTACAGCAAGCCAGCAACCCGAATACGCCACCCGAACAACTGCGAGAACTGGCAACTTGTGAGGATGTCGCCATTCGTCAGTTGGTTGTCGCTAACCCCAATACACCTACTGAGGTGTTATGGCGCTTAGGAAAACTGTTTCCCGCCCAACTCCTAGAAAATCCACTCTTACCGCTGTTGTTTCTGGAAAATCCGAATTTAATTGTTCAAATCCCTGACGAGACTTTGGTACGCCTATTTGAATTAGAGACAGTGCCAGATTGTTTATACCAAAGATTAACCCAGGCAAAACTGAACGTTCGACGAGCGATCGCCAAAAATCTTAACACTCCTGTGCCTTGGCTCGAACACTTAGCTCAAGATCCAGACTTAGACGTTCGATGGGCAATAGCAGACAACCCAAATACCCCTGTACCTTGGCTTGAATACTTAGCGCAAGATCCAGACGCCGGGGTTCGAGGGGCGATCGCCTGTAACCCAAACACACCAGTCCATTGCCTTGAAAAGTTAGCACAAGATCCAGAGCCAGGAGTTAGATGCGCGATCGCACTCAACCCAAACACGCCACTCGATCTTCTCCAGAGTTTAGGGAGCGATCGCGATCCTGATATTTGCCATATAGCCCAAGTTGAATTAAACAAACGATTGCTCGAACTTGCACAGGGGTAAAGATTTGAGCCATAACTAGAGAGCAAGTCGGTAATTTCAGCTTCCAGATAGGTGAGAAATGGCGATCGCACTCTTAGAGCAACTTGCTAGCAACCCCAACACGCCACCGGAGAAACTGCGAGAGCTGGCAACTTGTGAAGATATCGCCATTCGTCAGTTGGTTGTTGCTAACCCCAATACACCAACTGAGGTGTTATGGCGCTTAGGAAAACTGTTTCCCGCCCAACTCCTAGAAAATCCACTTTTACCGCTGTTGTTTCTAGAAAATCCGAATTTAATCGCTCAAATCCCTGACGAGACTTTGGTACGCCTATTTGAATTAGAGACAGTGCCAGATTATTTATACCAAAGATTAACCCAGGCAAAACTGAACGTTCGACAAGCGATCGCCCTTAACCCAAATACGCCAGGGCATTGTCTTGAACTCTTAGCACCCGATCGAGAAACTGGGGTTCGACGAGCGATCGCCCTTAACCCAAACACCCCAGTACATGGGCTGGAACTCTTAGCACCCGATCCAGACATCGGGGTTCGAGCAGCGATCGCAAAAAGTTCAAACACCCCAATCCATTGCCTCGAACAGTTAGCACAAGATTCAGACAAAGAGGTTCGATGGGCGATCGCAAAGATTCCAAAAACGCCAGTACGTTACCTCAAACAGTTAGCACAAGATCCAGAGAGGAGAGTTCGACGGGCAGCAAGCAACTCTCTCTATACTTTTGAGAGCGATCGCGATCCTGACGTTCGCAAAGCAGCCCAGGTTAAATTGAAAGAACGATTTCCTGAACTAGCATAGGTGCAAAGATGGCGATAGATTCCCAACTGCTACAGCAAGCCAGCAACCCAAATACGCCACCCGAACAACTGCGAGAATTAGCAGCTTGTGAGGATGTCGCCATTCGTCAGTTAGTTGTTGCGAACCCCAATACGCCAACTGAGGTGTTATGGGAGTTAGGGAAAGAGTTTCCCGCACAACTTCTAGAAAATCCTGTCTTAGCGCTGTTATGTCTCGAAAATTTGAATTTGGTTGATGTAATTCCGATAGAGACATTAATCTGTCTATTTAACTTAGAGACAGTACCGGATTATTTAAAACAAGGTTTAATTTACGCACAAGTTCAGGTTCGAGTGGCGATCGCAAAGCACCTAAACGCTCCAGTTCATCTGCTTGAACTCTTAGCACAAGATCCAAATCCAGAGGTTCGATGGGCGATCGCAGAAAACCTAAATACCCCAGTGCAATGGCTCGAACGGTTAGCACAAGATTCAGAGCCAGGGGTTCGAGAGGCGATCGCAGAAAACTCAAATACACCAGTTCATTGGCTCGAAAAGTTAGCACAAGATTCAGACAAATGGGTTCGACGGGGGAGCGCACGCAACCCAAATACACCAGTTCATCGGCTTGAAAAGTTAGCACAAGATTCAGAGTCAGGAGTTCGAGAGGCGATCGCAGCTAACCCAAACATCCCAATGCAAGGGCTTGAACACTTAGCACAAGATCCAAACAAATGGGTTCGACGGGCGATCGCAGGCAACCGAAACACTCCCGTGAATATTCTCAAAAGTTTAGAGAGCGATCGCGATCCTTATATTTGCAAAGCAGCCCAAACAAACTTAAATAAACGCATAGAACAAGCCTAATTTCAGCACCCCATGACCCCCACCGCCTTAAAAACCTATCTGAATAACCTGGTGAGCAAAAACCTCAAAATCAGCACCATGATTTGGGGGCCTCCGGGGATTGGAAAATCGAGCATCGTGGCACAAATTGCCCGCCGCCATCAAATGGACTTTATCGACGTGCGCCTCTCCCAACTCGCCCCCACAGACTTGCGCGGACTCCCGGTAGCTGAGGAAGGGATTTCTAAATGGTATCCGCCAGAATTTCTCCCCCGCACGGGTCAAGGTATCCTGTTTCTCGATGAATTGAATATGGCACCCCCCGCCATGCAGGGAATGGCGCAACAACTGATTTTAGACCGGAAAGTGGGTAGTTACGAAGTCCCGCCCGATTGGTTTGTGTGGGCCGCCGGAAACCGCAAAGAAGACCGCGCCGCCGTGTTTGATATGCCCTCTCCCCTGGCGAACCGCTTTTTACACCTGCAAGTTATCCCCGACTTTGACAGCTTCAAAACCTACGCCCTCACCACCAAAATTCACGAACAAATTATCGCCTTTCTCTCCTATCGCACCACCCTATTGCACAAACTCGACCCCCAACAACCCGCTTGGCCTTCTCCCCGCTCCTGGGAAATGGCCAGCCATTTGCACTATGCTGGTTTAGAGATTGCCCCGGCTATTGGCGAAGAAACCACCGCCGAATTTACCGCCTATATTCAACTGTATGAAAACTTACCGGATCTAGGACGCATTCTCAAAGGTTTGGATCGTTCTCTTCCCTTCCCTGAAGAACCTTCCGTGCGTTACGCCACTACTATTGGACTGGCGGTTCGCGCCGAAGATGCCACCCAAGGCTACAATGCCTTTACCTGGTTGAGTGATGTAGCAACTGCTGAATGGATACAACTGTTTGCGGTTGATTTATTCCGCAGCCTGCGAACCAAAGGGCAAATGGGTGCATTGGCGCAACTGGTTCAAAAAGATACCCGCCTGCAAGGTTTCCTCAAGGATTTTCAAGGCTTAGTGGCGCTATGAGTTTGACAGCGGATATTGAAAAGATTCTCAGCGCATCGGTGTTGCGGGTGCGGATGAGGTGTCCTTTTTTTGCCACCTTAGCCCTATTTACCAATTTCCACACTACCCACACTCACCCCACAGCCGCGACGGATGGGAAGAATATTTATTTCAATCCTGAGTTTATGGGTTCCCTGTCTTCTCCGCAGGTGGATGGGGTGTTACTTCACGAAGTTTTGCACGCCGCTTTACTGCATGGGTTGCGCCGAGGCACGCGGGAACCCCTATTATGGAATATTGCTGCGGATATTGTGGTCAATGGTGCAATCGCCGAACAGCAGTGTTTTGAATTGCCAGAAGGAACTATCCGCGATCCTGAATTAGAGCATCTCAGCGTTGAAGAAGTCTACGAAATTTTACTCCCCCACGCCGAACGCTATGTTCTCGATGAAGGCGCTTGTGACTTACTCGATATGCCGCCTGGGGATAGCCTCAGCGAGTCTAGCCGACAGGTTCTGGAAACTTACTGGCGAAATGCAGTCCAGAGAGCGATCGCGATCGCTCGTGCTAGCCAACAACAGGGTAACATCCCCGCAGGCTTGTGGCGAGAACTCGGAAGCCTCACCCAAGCCCAACTCGACTGGCGTTCCTACCTCTGGCGCTATCTGGTGAAAACGCCGAATGATTTTATGGGGTTTGACCGTCGTTTTATTGGCAGAGGCTTATATTTAGAAGCATTAGAAGGCGAAACCGTGCAAGTATTTGTTGCAGTGGATACTAGCGGCTCAATTTGCGACGCTCAAATGCAACTATTTTTAAGTGAAGTTCGCGGTATTCTCCAGTCCTATCCTCACCTGAAATGCGAACTCTACTATGCAGATGCCGAAGCTTATGGCCCTTATTCTCTAGAAGGCGAAACCACAATTCCTCAACCTGTTGGCGGCGGCGGAACCTCCTTTATTCCCTTCTTTGAAAAAGTCAACGCCCAACTAGACTGGCATTCTACCCAAATCTGCGTTTATCTCACCGATGGTTATGGTGCTTTTCCCCTAACCCCCCCAGAAATTCCTGTTCTCTGGGTTGTCACACCTGGCGGGTTAGCACTAGAAGCATTTCCCTTTGGAGAAACTGTCCGATTATTGTCTGAGGATGGCTTTAGCTAGGAGTGTGTTAGGGTGGATGCTTAAGTTAACTTTTGAGAATTAGATTGAATCCAATCACAGATAGACTCCTGATTATCGATTCCCTCTACTAAATTGATAATTTTAATTACTGCCTCTGATTCTGGTGCAATTAACTCATATCCATTGAGACGTAGAAAAACATCTATGATAGCCAAGGCGATGCGCTTATTACCATCAACGAATGCATGATTCTTTGCCAAACCATACGCATAAGCTGCTGCTAAGTCAAATAAACTAACCGTCTTAGCATACACAAATAAGTTTTTGGGTCTAGCTAAACTCGCTGAAAGTAGTCCTGAATCTCTAATTCCAGCGGTTCCCCCATGTTCTGTAATTAATTGGCGATGTATTTCAATGACTGCTGCTTCTGGTACTCAGTGCGGCTGTTTCATTGAGCGAGTTCTCGCAATGCATTACGATAATTTTTACGAGTTTTTTCAAAAGCCTGCATAGCTGCTATAAATTCCGACTCTCGCAAGGCGATGTCATTTTGCAAGCTTTTAATAATATAGTCAATATAAATAGCGATTTCTTGTTCTGCTTCTAAGCCGATTACACTCGCGATCGCTTCCTTGATCTTGTGCAGCATACCGACTATTACATCAGTAGAAATTTCTAGAGAAGAGTAGATTTCTTCACGTCCTTTAAGGACATCTCGATCGAGCAGTGAGGTACTATTAGCGAGCATTGCATAGGTAGCATAGCGCAAACAGTATTCTAGAGCGCGAATACAAGCTCTGTAACGCCGAGAACTGTACAAGTTGTTACTAAGCTCGGCGCACAACAGAAACTTAGCAGAGGTTTCTTGGAGAATAGAGTCTAGGTTTTCAAAAATTTGAGTGGCGATTTTGAGTCGAAGCTCTCCAGTCTTTACATATTCTTTTAAAGTTTCGAGCGGTTGAGAGGCTAGGTATTTTTTATAAATCTCTGTAGCTCGAATCGCTGCAATATTATGATCCATAGAGTACGATGAAGAACCCTAGACCGATTTTAGCACTTCTGCTAAGAGGGCAAGCCAGCAAGATTTTTTGGTAAAAAGAAGAAGTTGCTTCCTTTTTTTGGAAAAATATGCTTAAATAACAGAATAGCCCACCCGCTTGTCTAAAGCACGCCAAGTATTTAGACCTATTAAAATTACAAAAAACGGGGATAACTTTAGGGAAACTTATGAGTCCTAAAAGTTATTCAAACCTTTCCGTTGTCATATTTTGCTTCTTTTCCTTCATACTGGAAAGATATACAAAAAACTTTTCAGATTGTTTGAAGGAGATGGCTATGAGTTTATTTGATTGTGCTGTGATGACCCTGGTGTGTGCGGCAATTTGCGTCTGTTTCCCGCGCTTGCTGGCATTCTTGAGTTCTTCAACCTCCGTTTAGCAGAACTCTGGTTAAACGCCGCTTGAATATTTCTAAAATTTAATAAGGTTTCAATAGCACCAGAGGTTAGCGTCCGCCTGGTGCTATTTAGCGAGATGAGGCGTTACTCGATACTGCGACCGTTAACAGTTTGCGATCGCCCCCGCCCGACTAACGGTGCAGCCTCAGCCTCCCGTTGTTCTAGCTGATGGGTCTGAAAATAACCCTGCCATAACATCGGCGCATTTAGCGTATCTCCCCCATGCTGAGTTAAGCGCTTGCGAACCTGACACAACACAGGCGTATTTACGCAAGCCCCAGAAATAATCACCTGTCCCTTCGTGAGGGCGGGTAACTCCTTTAATAAGTCGCGTCCGGCAGCTTCCACCCCATGTTTCAAGCTATCTTGATCGACAGGGTTAATAATCCGCATCAAAAACTGACTCATACATTGCGATAGGACATCCGAGTCTAGCTTTCCGGGACGTTGGGTAATTAGTCCCACCCCTAAACCAAACTTGCGTCCTTCACTGAGGATCGTGCGTAACACCGCCTTACAGCGGGAAGGATCGTGGGCGGGGGCGAAACGATGCGCCTCTTCTAGCAAAATAAACACGGGGAAGGGTAAGTAATTTTCATCCCCAGGCGAAATCTTCTCCTTTTGGGTATTAATCCGGGCGTGGTAGGCTTGGCGCAGGATCGCCGCACAGATGACTTGCTGTTCCTCTTGGCTAATTTCGTTCATCTGAAATACCGTCACTTGTCCCGGTTCAAACAAATCTCTAGGCGCAAGGTGGTGGAGGGCGTGGAAATAGGGGGAATGCTTGAGTTTCTCTAACTTCCACTCAATGGCGGGGGCGGACGATCCGAGTTTTTCGTTTCCTTCCTCATCCACCTGACGATCTGCGTCGTGGACTTCTTGGATCAGATCCTCAATATCCCAGCGGTGTTCGAGGTTGGTTCGCTTCTTGAGGCTGATAAACGCCTTGTGCAAAATCGCCTGTTGGCGATCGCTCATTTGCGGCAACAAGGTCTGAATATCATAATAATCCAGGGAAGACATCCGAATCCTAACGCGATCCGGCGTCAGCACCTTGACTCGCGGCGCATAGCCATCCTGGGCTTGAAACGCGGGATGACCTTGAATTTCGGCTAGCGTGCCATATTCGCCATGCGGGTCAAAAATCAACACCGGGGCGCGGTTATGGGGTAAAAGCAACTCTTCAATCAAAACTCCGGCGGTGTAGGATTTTCCCGAACCCGTTCCCGCCAAGATCGCCAAATGCGTACTCACAATTTCTTTAACGTCGAGAACCACCGGAACCGCCCCGCCCTTACGTAATAATACGGAACCAATATTGGCGCTACCGACTTCGCCCGGTTGCTTGCGACAGAGAATTTGCCGCAAACTCTCATCGCTAGCGAGGGCGACCTTTGTCCCCGGATCGGGAATGCGGCGCGGATTCACAAAGCCCAAAGCGGGATGAAAATAGCCGATAATATCAACCGTAACTTCATAAAGTTCGGGATTTTCGTACGTGAAACCCACAAAAGCCGCGATCGCTTCTGGACTAATTTCCGGATCGGCGAACATGCGATCGGGCAAATGGTCAATCAATCTTAGGGCAGAGATTTTGCCGAGAATTTCCTGAGAAGTATTGCCATCTATCCCCGAATAATAGACAAATTCACCAATTCTCACCTGACGATTATCTGAGGTAATAAACACATACTGGTTCCCCGTTTCGCCAGGGCCTTTTACAGTACCAATAATATTGCGGACAACAAGGGGTGATTGGGCGGTCATAACATTTGGAAGTAGCCAGAAATGAATCGAGAGTCTAACGCTACGAGTACGAACTAGCGTAACCACAGGAGAGCGCGATCGCAGCTCCTGTTTTTAGTAGCATCGTTCAAATAACTGATGTAGTAAGCGATCGAGCCTAAATTGACCTTTAACCTAGGGAAAGCAGTCCATTCGCCAAACCAAGAGATTTGGGAACTGAAGGCTTTGGCTTTCAATTTACTCAATTTGTTATCCTCCCCATCTCCCTCTATAAGTTTGAGCTAAATTTCATTCAAAGCCGCAGAATCATCATTGAGCCTTGAGGATTTTACGGATACCCTAAACAGTTCAGCAGTGTAATAGTAATAGCAAGCTGGGTTTTGTCCTCAAAGCCAGGGTTTGTGATTTTTCATTCAATTTGTCTTAAGTTTAACAATTGCATGTGTCAAAACTATCTGGATTGGGAATGCTAGATGCAGATCGGGATCTCTCTATGAATTACCAAAGCAAATTTGAGGCGTTGAGTGAGATTGCGTCCATCTGCGACCAGCCAGGGATAGCGTGCTTGAGGGTGTCCGACTGTCAACGGATGAGTTCTCTAGGACTCAGAACCTCTCGTCCTCCAAATCGGATATGCATAACCGCCCCTCCCTCACTGATTACGACCCAGCAACCGTTATGAATATTCCCCCCCAAGAGTTAGCCATGCACAGCTTATCCGGCTGCTCAGAAAGCCGAGAACCCTTACTTGAGAGAGTACCAACCCCCCCCTATCGAGAGGACGAAGCGTTTGCGGCTTCCCGATGCTACTCTCGCAAACCCTTACCGCGCTGTATTTCTCCAGTGCAAACCGCCATGCCTGCTTGGATCGGCTATCAAAAACTGGTTAGTCAGTTAACGATGGCCATTCGAGCCAACCAAGAAGTCAATCGAATTTTTCAGCTTGCTCTAGAAGGACTCGCCCAGTCTTTCCTGCTCGATCGAGCCATGATTATTTTATTCAAATATAGCGATCCGCTCAATAAAGACTTTACAAAACAAATGCCGCAGTTCCGCGCCAGTCTGGCGTGCGAGTGGCAAGAGCAGCAGTGGATGGCGATTGAAGATGGCGATCGCGAAATTGCTGGGGATTATACCTTTTGGGGATCGGATTGCAGTCTGTGCCAGCTTGCCTTGCGCGAAGCCCCCAAACCCGTTGCGATCGCCCCCGTTAATCGCCTCAATCAGATCTCGCTTTACCCGCTCAATAACCTTCCCCAAAGTCCGATCGCCGCTATTTTCAAAACGCAGGACTTTTCCACCTCCCTGTGTCTGCCCCTCTACGCCCCTAGCAATACGGCAGCCACGCAAAATACCACGTTAGGATTCATTATCCTGCAAAACCGACAACCCCGGCTTTGGCAAAGCGCTGAGTTAGAATTTGCCGAACTGATTAGCGCCCAAGTCAGCAGCGCCATCATGCAGTCGCAAACCCTGCGCCAAGTCCAAGCCTTAGTAGACGAACGCACCGCCCAACTTCAGCGCAGCTTAGAAGTCCAAGCCAAGCTTTACGAACAGACGCGGCGACAAATCGATCAACTGCGCCATCTCAACCAACTCAAAGATGAGTTTGTCAATTCCGTGCAGCACGAACTCAAGACGCCCTTAACCAAGATGAAGGTCGCCATTAGCATCCTGCGCGAAGCCGACTCTTCCCCGGAGCGTCGGGAACGGTACCTCGATATTCTAGAGCAAGAGTGCAATCAAGAAATTAACCTGATCCTCGACTTGCTCAAATTACAAAAGCTGGAGTCTAAACAAACCCAACTGCATCGCCAACCCGTCGATCTCAAACTCTTAATTAAGCAACTGGCCGCAGAATTTGAAGAACGATGGCATCACAAGGGATTGAACCTGCAAGTCAACTTCCCCAAGCGATCGCTCAAACTGCAAAGCGATCTCGAAAGCCTCACCTACATCATCCAAGAATTGCTGGCGAACGCGGGCAAATACTCCCATCGCAATACCACCGTCGTTCTCAGCGCCTCCCATCAAATCGATCCGCAACAAGCCGATCAAATCGTCCTCACCCTCTCTAACTTGGGTAGCGAGATCGCGCCCGCAGAACAGCCTTATATTTTTGATAAGTTCCGTCGCGGGAAAGCCGCCATTGAGCAAGCTTTACCGGGGACAGGTTTAGGTTTAGCCTTAGTGAAGTGTCACATCCAGCATTTAGAAGCCACGATCGCCGTTTCCAGTCAGCCTCTAGACCCTTGCTCGAATATTTGGCAAACCTGTTTTACAACAATTTTCCCTCAGTTATAAGCGCTCGATCCTTTTGCGTCTGTGCGAGGGCAAGCGAGAGTGAAATAATGGAGGTGCGACATCCGCAAGTTAAGTCAGTATGCTCATTAAGCCGACACCGAGGTCTTTCCGTTGGCAACGCCCCTATTACTCGTTATTTGCCCGTCAACTTGATGTCTTGTTGGCTGCCAGTCAGTTTCTATTTACCATCGGTTGGGATCGGCTGCTGGCGAATCGTTCGGCGTCAGTGCGTCGGCGTCGCGCCCGTTGGTTTGTTCAGACGTTACTCAACTTGGGCCCCACGTTTATTAAAATTGGTCAGGCTCTCTCGACCCGTGCCGATCTGCTGCCCCTAGAATATGTTGAGGAGTTGGCGCAACTTCAAGATCGGGTACCGCAGTTTGATAGCGCCCAAGCGATCGCCGTTGTGGAGTCCGAGTTGGGTAGCTCCATTTATGCCCTCTATCGAGAGTTTGAAACCACGCCCCTAGCTTCTGCCAGTTTAGGCCAAGTCCATCGCGCCCGGTTGCATACGGGGGAAGAAGTGGTGGTTAAGGTGCAGCGTCCGGGTTTAAAGGCGTTATTTGATATTGACTTTAGAACGGTTCACCTGTTGCTGAGATTGTGCGATCGCTTTCTGGTGTGGACGCGCCAATATAACCTAGAGGCCATTTACCAAGAATTTTTTGCCCTCCTGTATCAGGAAATTGACTATCGCCAAGAAGCCAAAAATGCCGACCGCTTCCGGGAACACTTCCTGGGTTACGAGCATATCCTGGTTCCCCAAATCTACTGGGAATACTGCACCCCCAAAGTCTTGACGATGGAGTATTTGCCGGGAATTAAAATCGACGATCGACCCGCCTTAGAAGCCTGCGATATCGATCCGAAAAGAATTAACCAACTGGGAATCTGTTGCTACCTCAAGCAACTGTTGGTAGATGGCTTTTTTCAAGCAGACCCCCATCCGGGGAATATGGCTGTCACCCAAGAAGGGAATCTGATTTTCTATGACTTTGGCATGATGGCGGAAGTCAAAGCCTTAGCCAAGGATCAGATGGTTAAAACCTTTTTTGCCGTCTTGCGGAAAGATGCCGATGAGGTTCTAGGGACGTTGATTCAAATGGGTCTGATTGAACCTGTGGGCAATTTAACCCCAGTTCGCCGGATGATTGGCTTTCTGTTGGAGAAGTTTACCGAAAAGCCGATTGATGTGCGGGCGTTTGGCGAGATTAAAAACGAACTGTATCTCATGTTTGAGCAACAACCGTTTCGGCTGCCCGCGCAAATGACGTTTATCCTTAAAGCGCTGACTACCCTAGATGGGATTGCTCGCGTTCTCGATCCTGAATATAATCTAGTGGCGGCCGCTCAACCGTTTGTTAGAAGCATTACCACCACTAGAGGTCGGGGGCAAATCGTTGGAGAATTGGCCCGACAGGCGCGGGATTTTATTCGTTATAAACTGCATCAACCCAACCCCACCGAGTTATTTATCCGGCGCTTAGAAGAACGGATCGAACAGGGAGAAATTACGATTCGCGTGCGTTCCCTAGAGAGCGATCGCGCCCTCAAACGGGTGAACCTTGCCCTGAAAAGTACCATTTACTGCTGTTTAACCGGATTTAGCTGTATTGCGGGGGCGATTTTGTTGGTGGGGAACTATCCCGGAATTGCGATCGCCCTTTTCTGCGCGTCGGGTTTCTTCTTCCTGGTGCTGGTACGCCTGCTGATTGAATTGGCCCTGCGAGAACGCCTCGATCGGCTCGCCGAAAAGTAGACCTAAAATGCAAACAGGATGGTTATCGCGGACTGGATATGACCGAAACAGCAATCGATCGGCTTGGGGAAATTCTTTGGGGTGCGATCGCCCTTCAATCCAATGCCTTCCAACTGATTGATACTCTTCCCCTCAGCAGCAGGCTAGCCTTTTTAATCGTTCTCCTGGCGGGTTTATCCCAGGCGATCGGTCAGGGAATTATCCTATTTATGAACCGGGTTAAGCCGTCTCGCTTCATCCTCAGCCTGTTTTTGGCCGCCATCTTGTATGCGTTTGGCTATATCTTTTGGGGTTTAAGCACTTGGCTGGTTTGCTATCTGTTTTTTGAGCAAGATGCTTCAGTGTTCAGCGTGGCGCGAGTCTTGGGATTAGCCTACGCACCAGAATTGTTTAGTATCTTAATTGCCCTGCCCTATTTGGGGGTCCCCATTTCGATTATTCTCTCGATTTGGACGTTTCTCGGCTTCCTGACGGGGATGAATGCCGTTCTGGAGATGGGGATGTGGCCTGCTTTTTGGAGTGCTGTTCTGGGATGGGTTGTGGTGCAAATCTTGCAGCGCACCATCGGCCGCCCGGTTAAAGCTTTAGGTCAATGGCTGGCGAATTATGTGGCAGGGGTTGAGTTAATTGCAGACCTCAAGGAGATTGAAAAGGTTTTGGAGTTGGGCGTTCCCACGAAAGCAATCCCGCCAAACGATCGGCAAAATAAATAGAGGCATTCGTTTGAATGCCTCTAGGAACTGCTGGGGGTTATTTTGTGAGGGGGACTGTATTCAGCGGAGGCGCGATCGCCCCCTTGGATTGAGGCAGCATGGAATCATATAAGTTTCGGAGATTTTCCCAATAGTTTTCAATCGCGAGTGGGGTAACGCTGTCTCTGGCTTGTTTGCCTAACTCTAGACGGTAAGTTTCGTCTTCAATCAGTTGTTGCAACCCTTGAGTCAGCCGTTCTACATCGCCGGGATTGACTAATAAACCGTTGCGCCCGTGTTCGATGACTTCTGGAATGCCGCCCACTGGGGTGACAATGGCGGGTAGTCCCCAACTCATCGCCTCTAGCATCGCCATTGGCAGACCTTCGTTATAGGAGGGTAAAACGAAGATATCGGCTGATTGAAGAATTTCGTTGCGTTTGGCAGAGTCAATCCAGCCAAGCAGGCTAGTCACTCCTGCTAGGTCTAAGCTTTTAATGAGCTTGCGAGCCGCGTCTTCTTCCCCATCGCCCGCTAAAATGAGGCGAGCCTTGGCTTTTTGTTCGCGCGTCATGGCCGCAAAGGCTTGAATCAGATCGAAGGTGCCTTTACGCTGACCGATACGACCGAGAAAAACGATTTTGACGGGCTGAGATTGCTGGCGGTTGGGGATCGCTGGGGGTAATTCGATCGGGTTGGCGAGAACGACGACCTGTTTGTCCGTAAGCTTGAGGGTGCGTTGGTAATAATCTTTCCAACTAGCTGATAGCACCACAAAGCGGCTGCACTGACCGAGCATGAAGCGAACCAGTCCTTGAGCAGGCGCAGACAGTTTGGCATAGAATTCCCGAAACTCGCTGCCGTGGGCGTGCAAGACGACCGGACGGCGAAAGATGGAGGCGATCGCCATAATCGCCAGGGTGCGATAAACGCAAGCTCGCTCGGAGAAATGGACGTGCAATAAGTCCGCACGCCCGCGTAACAATTTGCTTATCAGGTTCAGTAGACCTTGGGCGAAAACCTTAATTTTCTGCACGCCTGAACCTTCTTCGTGCGTAGAAATATGTTTAATTGATACGTCAGAGGGCGCGTAACGCAGAATTATATTTTCAACAGCAGCCATCCCCCCTTGTTGCAATAGGCTGGGGCCGAGGGAAATCACTTTCAATGTATTCATTTTTAATAGACTCTGCACAAGATTAGCGATCGAGGAAAGACTGTTTTACTGTACAAAGAATAGGTGAGAAAGATAACGCCAATTTGCCCAAATATACGGTCTTACGGAATTGCCCCTGATGGAAGTAAAACGAGCCTTTTTTCAATGATGGCGCGATTCCAAGCATGAGTCAAGCTGCTAAATATTAAGTTTATTACATTTAAGAATGTGTCCTTAATTTCTTTAAAAAAGGGCGATCGCTGGCTCTGAACTTCACAAAAACTTGCGTAAAGTCTTGAGGGATTTTACTGAAATTTATTATCAATTCCAACAATAATTCAGTACAATCACGAGGCTGTTGCGACTGGAGAGGCAGAACCCGCAATTCTTGTAGGCAAGGCTTCGCGAATCGCCGATTGAGGGCGCAGAGGGATAGAAACGCGAAACTCAGCCCCCCGACCGGGTTGAGACAGACACTGCAACTGACCGCCATGTTTTTCAACAATAATCTGATAGCTAATAGACAGTCCTAAACCCGTTCCAGCACCGATCGACTTCGTGGTAAAGAAAGGATCGAAAAGGCATTGCTGAACCTCCGGAGCAATACCCGGCCCATTATCTCGGATAGAAACGATCGCCTGCTGGGATTCATCGATCGCCGTTTGAATCCAAAGGGTGGGGACATAGTGGCTCTGGGCGTAGCGTTCTTCTAACGCATCAATCGCATTCGCCAAAATATTCATAAACACTTGATTCAACTGACCCGGATAGCATTCAACCAGGGGAAGATCGCCGTAGGATTTGATAATTTCAATACCCGGATACGCACCTTTGGGTTTGAGACGATGTTGCAAGATCATCAACGTGCTTTCAATCCCTTGATGCAGATCGACCCCCTTCATTTCTGCTTCATCCAAGCGAGAGAAGTTCCGCAGACTTAAAACAATCTCCCGGATGCGAGTGGTTCCAAGCCGCATGGAATCAAGCAACTTGGGTAAGTCTTCTAGCAAGAAGTCGAGATCGATTTCTTGTTGGTAAGCTTCAATTTCTGGGGGAGCCGTCGGTTCGTGCTTTTCGTAGAGTTTCACCAGCCTGAGCAAATCCTCAATATACTCAGAGGCGTGAATCAGGTTGCCATAGATAAAGTTAACGGGGTTATTAATTTCGTGCGCGACCCCAGCCACCAGTTGTCCCAGGGAGGACATTTTCTCGCTTTGGATGAGTTGCGTCTGAGTTTGTTGCAGTTCGTGGAGCGTTTGAGCCAGTTGTTGAGTTTGTGCTTGCGCCTGTTTAGAGGCTTCCAGGGTTTGTAAATAGAGTTCGGCTTGGTTAATGGCGATCGCTAACGTATCGCGCACCATTTGCAACAATTCCACCTCATCCTCATCCCAAGGGCGATTTTGCTGATTGTGGGTGCAACAGACCACGCCGATCGCGCCAGCATGGGTTTCAATGGGTAAGGCCAGGACTGAAGCGAACCCTAAACTGTTAAAGAAGTGATGCTGAGTGCGATCGCTAACCTCTTGAACGGCATCCACGCGGACGATCTGCTTGGCGGTGAGTTGTTGGGTTAGGGAGCCAATCGCAAGGGCATCATAGCGTCCGAGTAAACTGGTCGTATCGGGGGTGCGAGCTTCTTTCACCACATCCCAATAGGCTAGATGTTCTGCCTCGCCGGGATGGTACCAGATAAAGGTGCAACTGCTAATTTGCAATAGGGAGCGAATTTCCTCCACCGCCGTTTGCAAAATGGTATCGAGATCCAAGGAATTGCGAATCGCGCGGGTGAGTCGGTTTAACAGAGATTCGCGGCGAGCTAATTTGCAATGTTGGGCTTCCGAATGTTGAAGCGCTTGGGTGCGTTCGCTGACGCGCCATTCCAGTTCGGCTTTGCTTTCTTGCAAGGCGGCTTCGGCGGCTTCTCGTTTGGCGATCGCGCCTTTAAAGCTGGTAATATCGCGAGCAACGGCATAGAGGAGTTGTTCTGAAGGTAAGGGAGTGGTACGCCAAGCCAACCATTTATAGGTTCCATCCTTGCAGAGATAGCGATTTTCAAAGTCAATGACTTTTTTCCCTTCAGCCAATTGAGCAACTGCCTCTAGTGTAGATTCGCGATCCTCTGGATGCACAAAGTTGAGGAACGGTTGAGCCAGCAGATCGCTTTCTGTGTAGCCTAATGTCGGCAGCCATGAGGAGTTGAGGCGCTTGAAATAACCATCTAATCCCGCAATGCAGATTAAATCGACGGGTAGATTAAATAGGCGATTGAGTTCGTCTTCAGTTTGTTTTTGGGCTGTGATATCTTGACCCCAGGCGAGGATTAGTCCTTCAGGGGTGGCGATCAGTTGCCACAATACCCAACGAATTGTTGCCGTAGAGGGGGGGTGAATGCGAGTGACGATCTCGACTCGTTCGCCACTGCAACAGCGACTCATGGCTTGTTGAGCGTTCTGACGATCCTCAGCGTGCATCCAATGCCACCAAGGGATGGCTTGCAGTTCTGCTCGGTCGCGTTCTAGAGTCTGGCTGCAAGCAAGGTTAAAATCCTGTAGGGTACCATCCGGCGCGATCGCGCAACACAGATGGGGAGAAAGCTCAACGTAATCCCGATAAAGATTGGATGAAGCGCTGCGTTCTGGCATAGGTAACGGCTGTGAGGGGACGCGATCGCAAAAGCTTCTCCAGCGAGGGCGATCGCCTATTCCAATCGTGCATTACCCCTACGGAAATGAAATCCGTAATTTTGACCGTTTCCCCGGAACGCTAGCGTTGAGAAAGATGAACGGAGAGGGTCTGTTTAGACCCTCTTTTAAGCTTGCTGAACTTACAGAAATTCACGAGGATCGGTAACGTAACCCGTTAAAGCAGAAGCTGCCGCTGTATAAGGCGAGGCTAAGTAAATTTGGGCTTGCTTGTTGCCCATCCGTCCGGGGAAGTTCCGATTGGTGGTGGAAACGCAGACTTCCGCCTCGTTCATCCGTCCAAAAGTATCCTTCGGCCCGCCTAAACAAGCCGCACAAGAGGGGGCCGCAGGCTCAATACAACCCGCCGCTAAGAGAATTTCTGATAGGGTTTCGCCCTCGTATTTATAAGTAAACAGATCTTCGTAGACTTTTTGCGTGGCGGGCACAATGTAGGTCGGGACTTTTACCTGTTTGCCTTTGAGGATGCGGGCGGCGTTGATAAAGTCGGTGATTTTGCCACCTGTGCAAGAGCCAATATAAACGCGGTCAATCTTGACATCGCTGCATTCTCGTGCTAGTGCGCGATTGTCGGGGGAATGGGGTTTAGCAACCACAGGTTCAAGTTGAGACACATCATAACGGCGATCGCTATAAAATGTCGCATCCGCATCCGTATACATCGCCTCAAACGGTTTATCTGTGCGGGCGCGGACGTACTCAAAGGTGGTCTCATCGGGGGCAACAACGCCGTTTTTGCCCCCGGCTTCAATCGCCATATTACACAGGGTCATCCGTTCTTCCATCGTCATGTGCTGAACGGCTTCCCCAGCAAACTCCATTGTCCGATAATTGGCACCCGCAACGGTAATATCGCCGATAATCTGCAAAATCAGGTCTTTGGCCAATAAATAATCCGGCATTTCGCCATCTAAGACAAACCGCATCGTCGCCGGGACTTTAATTAACAGCTTACCCGTCCCCAGGATAAACGCCGCATCCGTATTGCCAATCCCTGTGGCAAATTGACCAAACGCCCCCGCATTGCAAGTATGGGAGTCTGTCCCAAACAGGACTTCTCCCGGACGGGTGTGGCCTTCTTGAGCTAAGGCAATATGGCAAACGCCTTTATAATCGGGGTTGGCCTTGAAGTCGGCGCGATCGGTAATATCGTAGAAGTATTTAATATGTTGTTCTTGGGCAAACTCGCGCAGAATATCTACATTGCGATTTGCGCGTTCATCGGCGGTAAAAATATAGTGGTCGGGAATTAAAACAATCTTTTCGTTATCCCAAACCTTCGCATCTGCGCCAAATTCCCGCTTAAAAACGCCAATGGTTCCCGGCCCACAAACATCATGGGTCATTAATACATCCACGTTCACCCAAACATTCTCCCCAGGCGTAACCGCAGACCGTCCGCTAGCCCGCGCGATAATCTTTTCAGTCAGTGTCATTCCCATAGTCATTCTCCCCAATAGACTTCTCAGTCTAGCAACTACCATCGAGCAATAGGTTATTGTATCAAGACTCCGGTCGAGACAGGGTTATTCAAGTTTTAGAGGCCAGTCTGCACAACTGACATCTTGCACCAGTGCCAAAAACCGGGTTTCTTGTCAATTGCTCAAGTTGAAACCCTGATTTTTCCTTAAGAAACTCGGTTTCTCAGGTCTGACTGAGAAGGGTGCAAGATCCTTGAGGGCGATCGCTTTAAAAGCCAAAATTGAGCCAAGGTGCGAGAATCTTAGCTCAACTCCGTGTTTTCAGACCGTTGAATCGCTGAACCCTTAGACTTTGAGGCAGCCGCTTAACCGAAACGACCGCTAACATACTGCTGGGTGGACTCTTCTTGAGGATTTTGGAAAATCTTTTCGGTCTTGTCGTATTCCACCAAGTAGCCGAAGCGGTTGCCTTTATCAGTTGCTTCTGCGTTAAAGAATGCGGTCATATCTGCAACCCGCGAGGCTTGTTGCATGTTGTGGGTAACAATCACAATTGTGTATTGTTCTTTGAGTTCTTGGATTAAGTCTTCAATCCGTAAGGTCGAGATGGGGTCTAGTGCCGAACAGGGTTCGTCCATTAAGATGACTTCGGGTTGAATCGCCACAGTCCGGGCAATACACAGACGCTGTTGCTGACCGCCGGATAAAGCTAAACCACTTTCTTTGAGTTTATCTTTCACTTCATCCCACAGAGCAGCTTGACGGAGCGATCGCTCTACCAACTCATCCATATCGCATTTTATGCCATTCACCCGCGCCCCAAAGGCAATATTGTCATAAATCGACTTCGGAAACGGGTTCGGCTTTTGGAATACCATGCCAATGCGACGGCGGACTTCCACTGGATCGACTTGTGGGCCATACAAGTCAATGCCATTATAGGTAATGCGTCCTTCAACTCGCGCCCCCGGAATCAAGTCATTCAGGCGGTTGAAGCATCGCAGCAACGTACTTTTACCGCAACCGGAAGGGCCGATAAAAGCCGTTACTTTATGGCGAGGAATATTCATGGCCACTTTTCGCACCGCCATAAATGCGCCATAGTAGATCGAAACGCTCTCTGTTCGCAAAACTGCTGTCTCTGGGGCAACAACTTTGTCAGCAAAAGCCTGGTCTGAGGTATTGGTGTTCATGACAGGAGAATAAATGAAGGACGGTTCTAGACTCGGACGTTAAGACTTAAAGCAAAAAGCATCAGTAAACTTTGCGCCGCGTCAGGAGTCGCGAAGTAATACTCACCAACAAAATAATCCCCAGCAAGACCAATGCTGCGGCCCAAGCCAAATCCTGTTGTGCCTTGTAGGGAATAATCGCAAAGAAATAAATCAGTACCGATAAGGTCGCGATGGGTTGGGAGGGGTCAGTAGACCAAAAGTTATTGTTCAGGGCGGTAAACAGTAACGGTGCAGCTTCCCCACCCGCACGGGCTAATGAAAGTGTAACCGCAGTGGCGATCGCCGGTAAAGCTGCTGGCAGCACAATCCGCGTAATCGTTTGAAAATTCGTTGCCCCCAAGCCGATAGCCGCTTGTCGCACTTCTCTGGGAACCAGCAACAACCCTTCTTCTGTGGTTCGCAACACAATCGGCAACATCAGCACCGCCAGCGCCACCCCACCCGCAAAGGCCGAGAAACCACCCGTTGTCAGTACGACCACCGCATAGGCGAACAAACCGCACAAAATCGCCGGAACGCCGCTGAGAACGTTGGCGGCAAACTTCACCCAATAGGCAATGCGGCTGCCGCGTCCAAACTCGGTTAAATACACCGCCGCTAAAATGCCAAACGGGGCGCTAATGGCAGCAGCAATACTCAGGACAATTAAGGTTCCCACAACGGCGTTGCCAAATCCCCCTTCTGTTAAACCGGGCGGGGGAGGCAAGCGGGTAAAGGAATCAATCCCAACATATTGAATCCCTTTACGGGCCACATCAAAAATAATGGCCCCCAAAGGCAGCAGCATCACGACTGTAAAGACAGAGACTAAAACAGTCATCCCCACATTAAAGATATTGCGGGGTGAATTGGATTTGCGAGCAAACAGATCGCGATCGCTCATTTCTGGGCTTTGAGTAGTCATAACAGATTAGTTCAATTACTCGATGTTTTGGAAGCGTCTAATGATGACTTCGGCAGAAATATTGACCAAAAGCGTCATCACCATTAGAACCACCCCGGAATACATCAGGGCTGCAACTTGGGCGCGCCCCGCTTCGCCGAACTGGGAAGCAATCAATGAAGCAATGGTTGCCCCAGGTGCCAATAAAGAGGGAGTAATCCGGTTAGCATTGCCGACTAACATCGCCGCCGCCATTGTTTCGCCCAAAGCCCGACCCAAAGCCAGCATGATTGAACCGACAATTCCCGAAAAGCCAGCAGGCACCAACACGCGCAAAATTGCTTCCCAACGCGTTGCCCCTAAAGCCAGGGCCCCTTGACGCAAATCGCGAGGCAAAGAAATTAAGGTACTGCGAGAAATAGCAATAATTGTGGGCACAATCATAATTGACAAGACAATCCCCAAGGTGAGAAGGCTATTGCCTCTCGGTGGAGTAGAAAACAAGGGAATCCAGCCAAAGTTGTTATGCAGGAATAAATAAAAGGGTCTTAAAAAGGGAATGAAAACGAAAATTCCCCACAAACCATAAACGACGCTAGGCACCGCCGCCAGCAGTTCAATCGCAAAAGCAATGGGGGTGCGAATCGAGACGGGTACAAAGTCTTCGCTTAAAAAAATCGCAATGCCGACCCCAAAGGGAACGGCAATTAACAAGGCAATAAATGAGGTGACTAGAGTGCCGTAAACCTGTGGCAGAACGCCATAGATGTTGCGAACGGGGTCCCAGGTCGTTGAGGTCAGAAAGCTCAACCCATAGCCTTGAATAGCTGGAAATGCCAAGCCTACAATTTCATAAGCCACCCAGGTCAAGACAAAACCCACCCCAATCGCCAAGATTAGAGTCAGGAAGTAAAAAATTTGGTCAACAATAGTGGTGACATTCCATCGTTTTTCTAGGGAAATCGGCTTATCTGCGAGGGAGTCTCCAGTCAGTGAACTCATGATTGTCCTTGAAAAGTCAATAGGCTGGTCAGTAGTGGAAGACAGTTGCCTTCCACTCAACTGAACTTGATTACTGAGACTGAGTTTGAACTTCGCTCATTACTTGTTGAATGCGCTGAACAATGGTGTCAGGCATGGGGATATAACCGAGTTCTTCAGCAATGGGGCGACCGTCAGTCAACGCCCAAGTCAGAACATTTTGTAAGGTGTTCCACTTCGCTGCATCTTGATATTGCGGATAAATCATGATCCAAGTCAAGCCTGCAATGGGGAACGCTTGGGCATTTTCTGGGTCAGGTACGGTTAAACCAAAGTCTTCGGGAATTTCAACGCCTTCAAAGGTGGCAGCCGCAGATTCCGCTGAGGGGAAGATGAAATTCCCGGAACGGTTTTGCAGTTCTGCCATTTGAATATTGTTCAGTTTAGCGTAGGCGTACTCGATGTAGCCGATGGTGCCTTCGTTTTGCTGAATTTGAGCCGCAACCCCTTCGTTTCCTTGTCCGCCAACGCCAGTCGGCCAGTTCACGGAAGTGCCAACGCCAGCCGGCCAATTGGGACAAGCAGCATCAATATGGTTGACGAAAATAAAGGTGGTTCCGCTACCATCGGAACGGTGAGCAAAGGTGATGGGTTGGTCGGGAAGGTTTTGTCCGGGGTTTTGTTGGGCAATTAAGGGGTCATTCCAGCGGGTGACGCGACCTTCTACAATGCCGCAATAGGCTTCGCGAGAGAGTCTGAGGTTATCAAAACCGGGGAGGTTGTAAGCCAGAACGACAGCCCCCGCCGCCATTGGGATTTGGATGGGTTCTGCGCTGTATTTGTCTTGGAAAGATTTTAAGCGATCGCCTTGAATGGGTGCGTCGCTCGCGCCAAAGTCTACGGTGCCATTAATATATTGTTCTAACCCGGCACCGCTACCCACAGATTGATAGCTGACTTGCACGTTGCGATCGACATCTTGGTTGTAAGCCGCAAACCAGCGTTGATATAAAGGAGCAGGGAAGGACGCACCGGCACCACTCAAAGTCACCGTTTGCCCGCTACCCCCCCCTTGAGTGGTAGCAGTTCCCGGTGTGGGGGTTTCGGCGGTACGGGGACCACAAGCGGTAACGCTGAAAGCTAACGCAACTGCTGATAAGGATGTGGCCGCAAGACGAGTGGGGTTGAGGGAGTTCAGACGTAAACGCATTGTTATTTAGGGATTCTGCTATTGAGCCAAACTGGGAATTTTGATAGACCTTCTGAACGATAGCGCTTCAGGGTAAAGATAAGGTTAACAACCTCAGAGATTGTGCCATGAAAATTCGACCCCAACTCTTGAGTGCGGACAAGTCTTTGAGGAGAAGTTTATTGGAGAGCGTTTAAAAGCTAGGGCGTATAAGGGTCTTGGCGTGAGTCGATCTTCTGGCTACCAATCCAGGTTAGGATCGTCCTGATTTCGATACTGAATTTAAGGTTGTTTCTCGACCATGTTTATCAAACGTTTGCTATCGCGCCTCCTGCCTCTTATTTTAGTTGCGGTTATTGGTTTAGTCGGCTGTTCCGGTCAGACAGGTACGCTAACGGGCGATTATCGCCAAGATACCTTGAGTTTGATTGAAAGTCTGAGAACTGCGATTGAACTTCCTGATAATACGCCAGATAAAGCGGCAGCTCAAGCGGATGCTCGCCAGCGCATTAATGATTTTGCTTCTCGCTACCGTCGCGATCCGGCGGTGTCTAATTTAAGTTCATTTACGACAATGCGAACTGCACTAAACGGTTTAGCCGGTCACTATAGTTCTTATCCGAATCGTCCGGTTCCTCAAAAACTGAAAACGCGCTTAGAACAAGAGTTCAGACAGGTGGAATCTGCTTTGCAACGGGGCGCTTAAACAATCCTCAGTGAAGAGAACCCGGTGCGATCTCTTCACTCGATGTTAACCCCTAGCTGCTAGCCGCTAAAGCGGGTGAGGTTTCTGTTTTCAGCAGTCCGTTGAGTAAGGATGCTGGGCGATCGCGATAGGGCCAGGCAAAAGCATGGCGGAAGGACGCCTCTTGACAGGCTTGTAATTCCTCAAAACCAATCACGTCAAGGGTCAGCAGGTTCTCATACTCAAACGGCAAACGCACGTTATGCAAGCCCGCATTATCCGTACAGATGGCGACATCTACACCCGCTTCAAAGCACCGATCGAAGACGACTTTGAGTTGATGCAAATCGGTTAGGGTGCCGGTTTTGAGATAGGTAGTGGGACACACCTCTAAACATTGTCCGCGTCGGGCGACTTCGGGCAACAATTCGGGGTGCAATAGTGGAATTTGAATCCCATGTCCGATCCGCATGAGATAGGGTAACAGTTCGGGATAGCAGCCATCGGGGGTTTCGTACAGGTGTCCGGTGGTGTTGAGTCCGCGCGATCGCGCATACTCGTAAAGCTGGATAATGTCGTCAAGGCGATCGCGATAATGAGCATCGCCCCCTGCAATATCAATCGCACAGACATATTCGCGCTTTTCGACAGCAAGATCGATAATCGCCCGATTCACCTCATAGGGCAAGCGCGAGTGCATACACAGGATCTGGCTAGCCACGGTTGGACAATCCTGGAGTTGACTGGCTTTCCCCACAATCTCTACAATCTCGCGCATCAAGTCAATCCGCTGCGACTGACTCAGGTGTTCGGGGGTTCGCAAATAAGGCGTATAACGCAACTCCAAATACGCCAAATTCTCAAAAATATACGCCCCGCGAATTAACCGATAAATAAAATAGGGCAGCGTTTCCGAGGTTTGCACGCTTTCTACTAAGGTATGCAACTCTAAATATTCATCCAGGGTGTTGCGCGGTCGCGTGTAAAAATCCTCAAAACTATTGTATTCTGGAAAACGTTGTGCAAGTTCTGCATCGCTACGATGAAAATACCGCCAAAGAATGCGGGGAACGACTGACCCCCCCAGGTGGCGGTGAAGTTCCGCATATAAAGCCATAAAGCCTCTTGAGGTCAAACAACAATAATCTGTTACAAAAAATTAACGCTAATATCTCTCTACGATAGCTTGAAGTTCTGCGCTTGGTCGGGTTTAATGCCCAATTAAGCCAGATTTTTCACTGCGCTAGCGCGGGTTGACGAGATGCACGCAACCTGGTAATAATGGTAGTTTGTGTGAAAGCTTGAGCGAGAGACCCTTGGCTAACGTTATTGTAATTGGGGCCCAGTGGGGCGACGAAGGAAAAGGCAAGATAACAGATTTGCTGAGTAAGTCAGCAGATGTGGTTGTACGTTACCAAGGGGGGGTCAATGCAGGCCACACTGTTGTCGTAAAGGATAAAACCTTTAAACTGCACCTGATTCCCTCTGGAATTTTATATCCCGATACCGAGTGCATTATTGGCTGCGGCACCGTCATCGATCCGCAAGTCCTGATTGAAGAAATCGATCAGCTTGAAAAACTGGGCATTTCCACGAAAAATCTGATGATTTCGGAAACCGCCCACGTGACGATGCCCTATCATCGCCTGATCGATCAAGCCTCCGAAGAACGGCGAGGCAACCATAAGATCGGCACCACCAAGCGCGGGATTGGACCAACCTACGCCGATAAATCAGAACGCACGGGGATTCGCGTCATCGATTTGATGGAACCCGAAGCGCTGAAAAAACAACTGCGGTGGACTGTTAATTATAAGAATGTCATTTTAGAAAAACTTTACGATCTGCCCCCTCTCGATCCAGAGGAAGTGATCGACCAGTATTTAGCATACGCCGAACGCCTGCGCCCGCATGTGGTAGATAGTTCCTTGCGGATTTATGATGCCATTCAAGAAAAGCGCAATATTTTGTTTGAAGGGGCGCAAGGGACGCTTTTGGATCTCGATCATGGCACCTATCCCTACGTCACCTCCTCCAACCCCGTAGCCGGGGGCGCTTGCGTGGGAACGGGGATTGGTCCTACCGCAGTCGATCGCGTGATTGGCGTTGCCAAAGCCTACACCACCCGCGTCGGCGAAGGCCCATTCCCCACCGAATTGCACGGGGAAGTGGGACAATTATTGTGCGATCGCGGTGCCGAATTTGGCACCACCACCGGACGGAGGCGGCGTTGCGGCTGGTTTGATGCTGTCATCGGGCGCTATGCCGTACGGATCAATGGTCTAGACTGCCTCGCGATCACCAAACTCGACGTTCTCGACGAACTCGATGAAATTCAAGTCTGCGTCGCCTACGAAATTGACGGGACGCGGTGCGATGACTTCCCTAGCGGATCGCGGAAATTCGCCCGGTGTCAGCCCATTTATAAAACGCTACCGGGTTGGAAACAATCGACAGCCGATTGTCGCACCCTAGAAGACTTACCCAAGCAAGCCCTCGACTATCTGAAGTTCCTCGCCGAACTGATGGAAGTTCCGATTGCGATTGTCTCGCTTGGGGCAAGCCGCGATCAGACCATTATCGTTGAAGATCCGATTCACGGTCCGAAACGCGCCCTACTCGATGCGAATGGAACGCCCGTCGGCGTCTAAAACGCGAAATCAATTGCCCATATTTGCAGTGAATTTGAGATTAAACGATGGAAGTTACACTCGAAGGTCGTAAGCGCCAACCTGGCAGCAAACCCAATGCCCTGCGCCGCGAAGGTCAAATTCCGGCGAACTTATACGGACATAAGGGAACTGAAGCGATTCACTTAACCGTTGATGCCAAAAGTGTTGAACTGCTGCTCAAAAAAGCAACGGTGAATAACACGGTGATTCGCTTAAATATTCCCGATGAACCTTGGCAAGGGATAACCCTGTTGCGGGAAGTGCAAACCCATGCTTGGAAAGGGTTCCCCTATCACCTCAGCTTTTTTGCGATCGCCTCTCAAGATAGCCTGCAAGTGGTGGTTCCCCTCAGCTATGTGGGCGAAGCGGTGGGCGTGAAACAAGACGGCGGCGTTTTAGATACCACCTTGACTGAACTGCAAGTGGAATGTACCCCCGATAGCATCCCGGATTCAATTGAAATCAATGTTTCCGAGATGAATATTGGCGATACCCTCTACTTAAAAGACATCATTCTGCCCTCTGGCGCGCAAGCATTGGGCGATCCCGATTTAGCGGTGGTTAGCGTTCTGCAACCGCGAGTCTCGGAAGCTGCCACAGAAACTGAAGATGCGCTTGAAGGGATTCAGTACGGCTTAGAAGCAGAAGGTGAAGTTGAAGGCGAAACCGCAGAAGCCACAACTGAAACTGAAACCGCTGCTGAATAATTAGATCTAGCGTTTTTCTAGATTTGCATCAACCAGGGGCGATCGCCTCTGGTTTCTTTTTAGCCTGTAAAGTACGGTACTATTTTCTGGCAACTTAGCCTGCTGCTGAATCGAGGCACTTGAATTCAGCGCATTTCACTTAATACCTTGCGATATGACAGAAACCAGCCTTCCCCCCGTCATTCAACAGATGCTGAAACCGGATTTCTATCCGCATCCGGTACAAGAACCGATTCATTTAGAACAAACCCACGTTTCCTATGTTCTGCTGACGGGCGAGTATGCCTATAAACTGAAAAAACCTGTAAACTTCGGCTTTCTAGACTTTTCTACCCTAGAATTGCGCCGCCACTTTTGCCAAGAAGAGTTGCGGATGAATCAGCGAGGCGCGCCGGATCTGTATTTAGAGGTGGTGGCGATTTCTCAAGATGGCGATCGCTTTTACCTCGGCGAAGGAGAGGGGGAGGTCGTTGAATATGCTGTGAAAATGCGCCAATTTCCCCAAGAAGCCCTATTCAGCGGGATGTTTGAGCGAAATGAACTCACCGAAGAATTGATGCAGCGCTTGGGGCAAGTCGTGGCGGAGTTTCATGCGAAATCAGCCACCAACGACTATATCCGCAGCTTTGGTCAAGTCTCGCAAATTCGCGAAGCCTTCGATCAAAACTACGAACAAAGCCAGAAATACATTGGCGGCCCGCAGACGCAACAATGGTTTGACCAAACTCAAGACTATAGCGATCGCTTTTTTGCCGAACGTCAAGACCTCTTTGCATCTCGCATTCAAAATCATCGCATCCGCGAATGTCATGGCGACTTACACGCCCGCAATATTAGCCTGTGGCAAGACAAAATTGTCTTATTTGACTGTATTGAATTCAACGAACCCTTCCGCTTTGTCGATGTCATGTACGATGTCGCCTTCGCCGTTATGGACTTGGAAGCGCGGGGACGCCAAGATTTAGGAAACGCCTTTTTAAATACCTATATCGAACAAACCGGAGACTGGGAAGGTTTGCAACTCCTCCCCCTGTACCTGAGTCGCCAAGCCTACGTTCGGGCAAAAGTCACCTCTTTCTTACTCGACGATCCGGCGGTTCCCGAACCCCAAAAAGCCAAAGCCAGCCAAACCGCCTCGGAGTATTACAAACTCGCTTGGGAATATACCCAACAAAAACAAGGTCAGGTTATCCTGATGTCGGGCGTATCGGGTTCCGGTAAAAGTACCGTAGCGCGGAAACTCGCCCGAAAATTAGGCGCAATTCACCTCCGTTCTGATGCGGTTCGCAAACACCTCGCCGGAATTCCCCTCACCCAACGGGGAGGCGATGACCTGTATACGCCAGAAATGAGTCAAAAGACGTATAATCGCCTTTTAGAGTTGGGTTTGCTCCTGGCGTCTCAAGGGTTTAACGCGATCTTAGATGCCAAGTACGATCGCGTGGCGTATCGAGAAAAGGCGATCGCCGGCGCTAAAGAACAAGGCTTATCCCTCCGCCTCATCAACTGTATCGCCCCTGTGGAAGTCTTGCGGGAACGTCTCAGACAGCGTACCGGCGATATTGCCGATGCCACCGCAGACCTATTAGAATCGCAACTGGCTGCCCTAGAACCCTACACCGCCGAGGAACGCCACTACGTCACCTCTCTCGATACCAGCCAGGATCTAGACGAACAAGTCCAAGAAGTTCATCACCAGCTATCCGCCCAACTGTTGCACTAATGGCATAGCCTTTCCTATCGGTTGGGTCGTGCTAGTCTTGACCCAACCCTTTTTGTGGGTACGCGAAAAACTCAAGGCTGAAAGCGATCGCGCAATTTTTTCAGAGTCTGAGGTAATCAATCGACTGCTAATTGTCAGTTTACCTAACTTGCGTACGCAATGAACGAGTTTCAGCCAATTTATAGGTTTTAGCCTAACACTACTCGTTAACTTGTAACCGGGCTTTTCGTTGGGCGCGGTAAGTAGGACTCATCCATTTTTCGAGGAAAGAAAAGACTTGCGAAGAAAGTAACGTTAGACAGAGATAAACCAGCGCTACGGCTGCGTAAATTTCAAAAGCACGGTAGTTACTAGCAACAATTAATTGACCGCGCCGAAATAACTCTTCGTAGCCGATAATGGCGACTAAACTGGTATCTTTGAGTAACGTGATAAATTCATTTCCCAAGGGCGGTAGCATTCGTTGTAAAGCTTGGGGGAAAATAACATAGCGCATGGTTTGGATTGGTCCTAAGCCTAAAGATTGCGAGGCTTCCGATTGTCCTTTTTCGATAGATTGGATGCCACCGCGCACAATCTCAGAAATATAGGCCGCACTATTTAAAGTTAGGGCTAAAACCGCAGCGGGAAAACGGTCAAAGGTGAATTGCAAACCCAGTTCTCGCAATAGGGAAGGCAGCCCAAAATAGATCATGAAAATCTGAACGAGTAGGGGCGTTCCTCGGAAAAAGTCTACATACACTCGCATCAATAATTTTAGCGGGACTGGGCCATACAACCGACCAATAGCGACTAAAGACCCGCCAATCATCCCTAAAACGGTGCTGAAAGCGGTTAACTGAAGGGTGACAATTGCTCCTAACAGCAGGTTAGGTAAGGCGTCGCGAATAACTTGCAGAGGTTCCCACACGATTTTATCTCGATTAATAAATTAAGCTGAAAAAGTAGATTGCCTAAATTGACTCCAAAAACCCGATGCTGGCTGAGGTTGGGTTCAGCTTGGCGCGACTCAACCCAACTCAGGATAGCGTTAGTTTGTGGGTGCAGTTTCCGGTAGAGTGGGCGGTTCTACCCCAAACCATTTCTGATAAATTTCAGCATAGGTGCCATTGTTTTTAATTTCGGTCAAGCCTTGATTCACCCGTTCGAGGTTGGGGGAGTTTCTGGGGAGGGCAATTCCATAGTATTCTTCTGTCACCAGTTGACCCACGACTTTTAAGCCTTGCAGGTTGCCGCTTTCAATGGCGTATAGGGTAACGGGGGCATCGTTAATAACGGCGTCTACGTTCCCGTTGGCTAATTCTTGCAGGGCGAGGGGGGCGGAGTCAAAGGTGCTGATTGTTGCCCCTTCGAGGTTTTTGGCTTGGTTTGCGCCTGTGGTGCCAATTTGGACGGCGATGCGTCTATTTTTGAGGTCGTCAAAGCCTTGAATGTCGGTGTTGTTTTCGCGAACGGCGATCGCCAAACCTGCTTTAAAGTAAGGTCGGGAGAAATCAACGGTTTGCTGGCGTTCGGGGGTAATGGTCATGGCGCTGATGGCTGCATCCACCTGTCCGGCTTGTAAGGCGGGGACTATCCCATCAAAGGGGAGACTTTGGAATTGGATATTCAAGTCTGCGGCTTCGCCAATAGCGTTCATTAAGTCAATATCAAAGCCTTCAAGTTCGCCGCCCGCCCCCTGCGACTCAAAGGGAGGAAAGGCGGGTTCTGTAGCGACGGTGAGGGATTGTCCTCCGGCTTGTCCGGTTTGGGTTTGGTTCCCTCCGCAAGCTGTGACAATTGAAAGGGCGACTAAGCCGGGAACGAGACGGCGTACAAAGCGCGAACGAGTGAATCTCAGCATTTTTTATCAAGTTGCGATCAAATAAAAGGGATTTTGACAATCGGCAGTCAAGAAAAAACTACTCTGTTTTTTAGTGTGTCGGGAAATAAAGTTAACAAATTGTACCAACCAATACGATTTGACAAATTACCGCTAGGATAGTCTTTTAGAGCAGCACAGGTTTACCCAACTTCGAGCATGGAAGATTCCCGCCCTGCCATTATTTTTACAGATTTGCATAAAAGCTATGGCGAATTAGAGGTTCTGCGCGGCGTTAGCGGAACGATTCGCACTGGCGAGGTTGTCGCTGTGATTGGGTCATCTGGATGCGGTAAAAGTACGTTGCTGCGCTGTTTTAACCGTCTGGAAACGATTAATGGCGGTCAGTTAATTGTCAATAATATTGATTTATCGCGACCGAACTTGAAGACGCACCAGTTGCGGGAATTGCGATCGCAAGTTGGCATGGTGTTTCAGCAGTTTAACCTGTTTCCCCACCTCAGCGTCGTTGAAAATTTGATGCTAGCACCCCAGAAGGTGCAGAATAAATCCCGCCGCGAGAGTTTGCAATTGGCGCATCATTACCTAGAAAAGGTGGGTTTATCCCAGAAGGCGAATGCGTACCCAGAACAATTATCGGGGGGACAAAAGCAGCGAGTTGCGATCGCCCGTAGCCTCTGTATGAGTCCTAAAATCCTCCTCTTTGACGAACCCACCAGCGCCCTCGATCCGGAATTAGTCGGGGAAGTGCTAATGGTGATGAAGCAGTTAGCCGAAGAAGGGATGACGATGGTGGTGGTGACGCATGAAATGCAGTTTGCTAGGGAAGTGGCGCATCGGGTCATTTTCCTCAACCAGGGGTTAGTGGAAGAACAGGGGAATGCACGTCAGGTATTGACGAACCCTCAAAGCGATCGCTTGCGGGCCTTTTTATCGAGAATGAATTTAGTGTCTTCTGCCTCGTAAGGGCGATCGTCGTAATTTTACTGAGATATTAATACAAGTTTTCTCTAAGAGAATGTACGGAGACGCAGATAGAAACATGCAGGCGTCTCGCCTATACTCGCAGGATTATTCACTCTTTTTAATCCCAAATCTAGCTCAATCGCCTCTTAATTATTTTATACTTCGCCTCCTTTGGATCTTTGAATTGTCCTCAAATCAAGACTGCGGAGGTCACAAAAAATAAGTGGCAACTTTTTTAATGTGCGGTTATCCTGATGACGGATACTAAGGTATGTAAATTTACTGAACTAGAATGTTTAGCTGCGATCGCCTTTTCAAGACAGACGTTGCTAGCATTCCTTACAAAGATCTTTTCCTTTACTATCGGTTTTTACCCCAATCTCGTCAAACTCAGCCCCAAACAAAACAGACAGATGCAGCCCCCGCTACACCTGCCTCTCGTTAGCCTTAAATGCTTAAACGCTGGTAAATCTCGTCTAAGTGTTTTAAGTGATGCTGCGGATCGAAACATTGTTCGATCTCCTCTGGGGAAAGGTATTGCGTCACTTGCGGATCTTGCTGGATCGAGGCTTGGAAATTGCCATTCGGTTGATTCCACGCAGTATGGGCGCATCCTTGAACCACGCGATAAGCCTCTTCGCGACTCATGCCTTTTTCCACCAGGGCGAGGAGAACTCGCTGGCTGAACACCACACCGCCGTAGAGGTTCATGTTCCGCTTCATGTTTTCGGGATACACCAGCAGATGCTTAATCAAATCTGCCGTTTCTACCAGCATAAAGTGCATTAAAATGCAAGCATCTGGCAGAATCACCCGTTCAACGGAACTGTGAGAAATATCGCGTTCGTGCCAGAGGGCAACATTTTCTAGCGCGGCGACGGCATGGCCTCGGATCACCCGTGCCATCCCGGTTAGGCGTTCCGAGCGGATCGGGTTGCGCTTGTGCGGCATGGCAGAAGATCCTTTTTGACCTTTAGAAAAATACTCTTCTACTTCCAAAACATCCGTGCGTTGCAGGTTGCGGATCTCCACAGCAAACCGTTCGATGGAGGCGGCAAGCAAGGCCAGGGTTTGGACAAACTCGGCATGGCGATCGCGCGAAACCACCTGAGTCGAGGCCGTATCCGGTTCTAACCCCAACTTGGCACAGGCGATCGCTTCCACTCTGGGGTCAATATTGGCATAGGTACCCACCGCGCCGGAAATTTTCCCGACTGCAATTTGCGAGTTCAGGCGACAAAGGCGATCGCGATGGCGCAACACTTCAGCCAGCCAACCCGCCAGCTTAAAGCCAAAGGTAATCGGTTCGGCGTGGATGCCGTGCGATCGCCCAATCATCACCGTATCGCGATGTTGCTGCGCTTGGTAGCGAATCGCTTGGATCAGTTGTTCGAGTTGTCCGAGCAACACGTCCAAACTCGCCACCATCTGAAGCGCCAAAGCCGTATCCAACACATCCGAACTGGTTAACCCCAAATGGATGTATCGACCTGCATCCCCCACATACTCATTCACATTCGTGAGAAAGGCAATCATATCGTGGCGAACTTCCGCTTCAATCTCTAGAACCCGTTTGGGGTCAAAGTTCGCCTTTGCCTTAATCTCTTCTACTGCGTCGGCGGGAATATATCCCAACTCCGCTTGCGCCTCGCAAACTGCAATCTCGACTTGCAGCCAAGTCTTGAGTTTATAGGCTTCTGTCCACAATTCGCCCATTTCGGGCAGAGTATAACGCTCTATCAACGCTCGTGTCGCCGTATACAACCGTCATATTTTACCGATTTTTGCGGGAGAGAATTGGACATTTCTCCCGCAAATTCTAGGCCCCGCGTCCGGGAATGCGGAACTGTTCGACAGCTTCGCGGAAGGGTTCAACTTTTTCGCTAAAGGCAATAGGTAAAACGCATTCCACGTTTTCGTGGGGTCGCGGAATAATCACCCAAGACTCTAAGGTTGCACCGTAGGTCTTTTCTACAGCCGCAATTCCGGCATCCATTGCCGTTTTCACTTCCGAGACATCGCCCCGGATAATCACGGTAAAGCGAGCGCTCCCGACCCGAATATAACCGACTAAAGTGACTCGACCGGCTTTGACCATTGCATCAGCAGCAGCCAGAATCCCCGGAAACCCCTTTGTTTCAATCGAGCCAACGGCAACTATGGACATTCCTTTCTCCTGATTAATTAAGCGTGAGAAACCCAAGCATTATTGTACGAGCCTTACTTCCCTTTTCAGCTATCTCAGCAGGAATGAAATTAGGTTCTAAACGGTTCAACTTGTTCCGTATACTCAATCGGTAAAACCGCAACAATATTTTCTGGAGGGTTGGGCACAATGTAATGGGTGACAACCTCTCCACCAAAGGTTTTTTCAGCGGCTTCAATTCCGGCTGCGATCGCGGGCTTCACTTCTGAGATGCTCCCGCGAATGGCAATATAAAAGTGACCGCTCTCCGCAATATCGTAATAGACTAGCGTAACTCGTCCATTTTTAACGGCAGCATCTGCCGCCGCCAAGATAGCAGGAAACCCAATGGTCTGAATCACGCCAACTGCTGCGGGCATTGCCCACCTCCTAACATCTTGAAAGCTTGGGAAAACTTCCCTATTTTACGCAGCTTTGCTGGCCAAACCAACAGGCGGTTTGGACAAGACTAATCGAGATAACCCATCAGTTGGTCGGAATCTTCTACGGTTTGATTGCTAGCCACAGGTCTGTCGTTGGGTAAGCGGTACGCTGGAGTAGAAGCGAGGGAGAGTCCTTGGTTGGGGTGGGTGGGAGAAGGTAAGGATTTGCGTTCGGGATTATTCGTCTGTTTTTGTTGCTGAGAAGCCATTTTCCATCTCAATTGAGCTACTTTTAAAGTTTACTATAATCGGCGATCGCCCCCCCAAAAACCTTCATTTCTCTACATTCTGACCGATAATACTTCGTAATTCTGCTAATTAATTTTTCTAATCGGGTTGAAAATATTATGGAACTTTGGAGCGTTGGCGATTCGCGTAGCGCTCCCTTCGGGAATCGCATTTGCATTCCTAGGAATTCGATGGGGGCGATTCGCCAAACGCACAGAACCGCATGGGTTAACAGAACTCGCTCTGATGCACGATCGCTTCCCCATAACCGGGAATCCAGACGACCCACTCGGTTGCAGACTGCTGGCACAACAAAAGCGCTTCATCGTCGCTGTAGTCGCTCAGGGGTTGCGTTAACTTCACCCACTGGTTAGGAGAGACTTCGGGGCGGGCGGTGAATTGAGGCTGAAATAACCGCATTCCCCCAGCAAAGGATAAAGGCTTTGGGTCTGTGACGCGATCTGCATACAGTTTCATCGAGACGTTCCTCAACAACAGCAGGGTACAAATGGACAAAAATACAAATATTTCTGTAACAAAGACTACGAATTTTTGAGCGCCTGAGTCAAGAAACTGTTTGATAACTTCACAAAACAGTAGCAAACGATACTGAATTTTTGACAAAAGTTCTAACAGGGGGTAGAGGAATATGCAAGCCCGTTGGGATATAGCTGTAGCCATAACGCTGAAGACAAGCTGAAGGGCCTTTGACTCGCACTTGGCGATCGCCCCTCTAGTTCAAAAGAGGGGGAGAAAGAAAAAGAGTTTCCCCCAACCTTGTAGTGCTTTTCTTGACGCGCTCAACCTAGCTTTATCAACAACGTCATTGACGTGGGAGAATAGCCACTATAGAGAAATCTGAACCTCTAAAACTAATGGGGCGGCTGCCAACTCCATCAATCGCATGAGCGAATCTTGTAAAAATTGTACCTTTCATCTCCGCGATCGCACAGGGAAAACGACCGATCTGTTTCGCATTTTCTCTGAGAACGTTCTCAACCGTTACCTAGAAAAACCCCAATTTCCAGGTCGCATGACCCTCATTTTAAGCCTTCTTAAAAAACTTGATTCCCCAGAACGAGTGGCGCTACGGGAAATTGCCGATCGATGGCGATCGCAATTTCAAAGATTTCTCAAAGATAGAACAAAAGACGTGACTTTTACGGACGCGATCGGTCATAAATGAACTAGCGCCTAACCTCGGTTGAGATCGATTCCCGTCCGAGGGAGTTTGAAAGCAAGCACAACCCTAGAAGGAACACCGAAATGGATGCGCTTCATCCTGCAATCTCGCCAATTCACCATCAGGAAATTCTCCAAAAATCCGCAGAACAAGCTGAATTAATTGAGCAACTTCTCTCAATTGGGGCTGCCTTGTCAGGAAGCCATGACTTGGAAGAATTATTAAACCTAATTTTGTCCAAAAGTCGAGAAATTACCTGTAGCGATGCGGGCAGTGTTTACCTCGTCGATCGCAGCGATGAATCGCCCAAATTGGTGTTTAAAACGGCCCAAAATGACTCCATTCCGGCCGCTTCTTTTCGCGAATTTGCCATGCCGCTAACGCCAGCTAGCTTGGCAGGCTACGTCGCCATTACCGGGGAAAGCCTGAATATCTCAGACGCCTACGAGTTGCCAAAAACCGTCCCCTATCAACTCGATCGTAACTTCGATCGCGATTTTTCCTACCGCACGCGCTCGGTGTTAGTCTTACCGATGCAAAATCAAGAAGGAGAAATCACCGGGGTTTTGCAACTGATCAATCGCAAAATTCAACCCAATGTTGCCTTAACCGAAGAAAATACCCTATTACGGACAAAAGCTTATTCAGCATGGGAAGAAAACATCGTGCGATCGCTGGCTTCCCAAGCCGCCATTTCCATCGAACGCAACCAACTTCAAGAAAGTATTGAAAATCTCTTTGAAGGATTTGTCAAAGCCTCCATTCAAGTCATTGAAGCCCGCGATCCGACCACCTACGGTCATTCCGAACGAGTTGCAGAATTAACCGTCGGTCTAAGCTTAGAAGCAACCAGCGTCAACGCGGGCCCCTTACGATCCATTTATTTTAGCGATCGCCAAATCCAAGAAATTCGCTACGCCGCCCTCCTGCACGACTTCGGTAAAATCGGCGTCCCCGAAGCCATCCTAGGCAAGCGCAAAAAACTCTATCCCGAACAACTCGATGTCATCCGCCATCGCTTTGCCCTAGCCCAACGCACCCTCGAAATGGAATGCGCCCACAGCAAATTCCAGTATCTCATCGAGCATCCCTTCAACTCCATCCACTCGCCCGCCGAGACGCAACAATGCTTGCATTGCCAGAAACTCAGCGCCTTAGAAAGCCAATTGCAATCTCGCATTACCCAACTGAATCGCTACTGGGACTTATTACTCGACCTCAACGAACCCGAAGCCATCCAGACGCGAGAATTTCAGGCCCTTTCTGAAGCCGCACTAGCCGAACTCGTCGCCCTTTCCGAATCCACCTACCGGGATATCGACGGGCAACTCAAACCCTTAGTCACTCCAGAGGAAATGGCGCAACTCATGGTGCCGCGAGGCAACCTCACCCCCCAAGAACGGCTAGCTATTGAAGCCCACGTTACCCACAGCTACGAATTCCTCAAGCGCATTCCTTGGACAAAGCACCTCAAACAAGTCCCCAACATTGCCTACGGGCATCATGAGAAACTCGACGGTAGCGGCTACCCGCGCGGCTTAGTGCAAGATGAGATTCCCATCCAAACGCAGATTATGTCCATTGCTGATATTTATGATGCCCTAACTGCGAGCGATCGCCCTTACAAGCGGCGTCTCCCCGTCGATGTCGTTCTCAACATCCTCCGCGCCGAAGCGGGCAAAAATAAAATTAATACCGATTTGGTGGAATTATTTGAACAGCGCCAAGTGTATAAAGTGCTAGGCCACTCGGCAGCTTAAATTAATCCGATTGCTTCCAGAGTTTTGGGGTTTTCCGAGGACACTCAGGAAAAGTGACACACCCAGGCTATTGCAATGGCAACTCGCCAGCCATGCTGAAAATCTTACAGCCTGTAAGAAAACCTAAGCAACGTTAGCCGGAATTTCATCCTCGATGTTGTCCTATCGGATAATTCCCAATGTCCTCTCCTCACCATCCCTCGATCAAAATTGAGATTGCAACTCAAGCGGATCGTCCCGAAATCCTCACCGGACTTGAGGCTTGGTTGCAACTGGGGTTAATTGACGATTTCCAAGTCAGGCGCTTGTGTCGCCAGCATTTCACTTGTCCGCTACCGGAAGTTGTTACCCCACCCCAACCCCTTGAGGTTGTCTCGCCTCCACCCCGTTCGCGCCCGTCTAAACCCGTTAAACCGACGGTGGCGACTGCACCCAAACCCAGCTTCTTAGCGCAGATGGTGCAGTCGTTGATGGCAGAACTCAGCGTTCGCTGGCTGTTATTTCTGGGCGTTTTTCTCGTGGTTGTCTCCTCCGGCGTTTTAGCTGCCAGTCAGTGGGAACGGTTTCCGGCGGTCGGACAATATGGCGTGTTGTGGGGATATACGATTGTTTTTTGGTTAATTAGTTTGTGGGCAGATCGACAGGCGAATTTACGCTTAACGGCCCAAACCCTGAGACTGGCTACCCTGTTACTGATTCCCGTCAATTTCTGGGCGATGGATACCTTTGGCTTGTGGCAGTCTCCCTGGAATTGGGGCGCGATCGCGATCGCCTCTGCGAGTCTAGTCGGAATTAGCCTACAACTCTTACCCCCTATCCCCTTCGGTCATCTGGGTTTAAGCCTCTTGCATTGGGGATGGGCTATTCCTCAATGGCCCGGAGTTGCTGTCTACTTAGGGGTGGGCGGAACTGCCCTAGGCAGCTTTCTTCCCCGTCGAGAAACCCCTGTAGATGGCGATAGAAACGCTTCTGGGCGTCTGCCGATTAAAAAAGCATTTTTAGTCATTTATGCCCTGTTAATCCTCTTAGGGCGGGCGGTATTCGTTGCCCAATGGGATATCCGCTATCTAGGTTTGGCGATCGCCCTTTGCGGCTTTCTCTTAATACGGGTAGAACGTCAACCTCCCGCCGAACGTCCATTACCGCATCTCGGTATCTGGAATTGGGAAGCCGTGGGTGGCGTCTTCATCTTTCTGGGTTGGGTTGTCACGGTTGGGGATATTCCCCTGCAAGCCATCGCTGTCAGCGGTTTAGCCGCCTGGTTCTTCGCTACTCGCCTGGTTACGGCTTGGCGGCGTCGCGACTTATTCTTCCTGTGGGTGACGGGTTTGCAAGCCTGTTTCCTCCTGTGGCGAATTCTCCCCGATCCGCTCCAAAACCGGATAATAGAACTCACTAGCTATCCTGAAGCTTTATGGGGAATTGCCCTTTTACCTTATCTTGCCCTAAGTGCGTGGGGTTGTGCCCAACTCGACCGACAACAACAAACCCGGTTAGTTAACTTTGGGGAAGGGTTGACGCTAATTTTGGGTCTGACATTAACGCTGGTAAGTTCCTGGGTGGCTACCCTACAGGCGATGAATCTGTTCGGTTCAACCCTGATTTTATATAGCGTCACCCAACGCTATCTGGCAACCCCAACCTCTCCCGCCCGCCAGCAACGGGGAGAAACGTTAGTTTACCTGACGCATATTACAGGTTTGCTTACTTTGTTTTCCGGTATTAATGCAGCATTCCCTAGCCTTCCCAGTCAAACCTGGTTAATTGTCACTTTGGGGCTAATGCTAGCAGAATGGGCGTTTAGCACGTTTGGAGACGGGGGCGTTTGGCGCGCGAGTGCATGGCATTTAGGGTTAGGTTTGGCGGTTTTGACCTATTTGTCTACCAGTACCTTGTGTCAGCAGGAAGCCAGTTTTACCCATTGCTTGTTGTGGGGGGTAGCGCCGATTGGTTTGACGATGGTTGCGAGTTTCAACCGCCTGCGAACTCAAGCCGCCAGCCAATATAGTACGATCGCGATTATCCTGGCGCAACTCTTAACCCTAGAAGAACCGAGACTGCGCTTAGTCAGTTTGGGGTTAGGTTTTGGGTTGATGTTGGTGAATACGCAATATCTGCAAGCGTTATATGCAGGCGCGATCGCGGTTGGCTTAGGTTTAGGTTTCCTCGGTGCATTCTTAGCTGAAGCCTGGGTGAGTTCGATTTCAGCTTGGATGGTGACTCTGAGCTTTATCCTAACGGGGTTGTGGCTATTGTATGGCTATCTGGCCCAAGGCTATCAAATCGCCCGACGCCTTCCCCGATCGATCTATGCTTTCGCGGTGGATGGTTGGGCGATCGCTCTTTGTCCTAGCCTGCTGACGTTGTTAATTATTCTACCCAGACAAGCGCTTCCCGAATGGGGAGAAATCAACCCCACCCTATTGGGAGTCGCCGCAATGGTGACAATGGGAATTACCGCTTATCGCAGTTGGCAATTACCGCGATCGCCCTTATTCCTCTATGCCAGTATTTTAGTCTGCGGGGTGGCGCAAGTTCCGCTATTTTTCCCCGTTTCCCTGCGGATCGCCGGGTTCGCGATCGCTACCCTACTCGTGTCGATCCAGACGCGCTATTTAAGAAATACCTTAGCAGCCACCCTTTCTGTAGGGTTTAGTTTAGGATTTGTAGCAACCCTCCTCTGGGAAGCCCCGTTTGTGCGTCAATGGGATTGGTTGATTGTCGGCGCGATCGCCACCCTAATTCTAGGTATCATCCATCAATCCCTCATCCGCTATTCCACCCCCATTCAACAAGCCTACGCCAAAGCCGCCCAACTTTGGCAGATTGCCCTATTAACTGCGCTACTGGCGATCGCCACCCTTCATTCTTGGGGCATTTATAGCGAAGTCTTCGCCCATCTCTTCTCGCCCAACAGTAGAACGATCGCAGCCCTTGCCCTGTTGTTGGTGGGTATGATGCTGTTATATTGGCGATCGCCCGCCGCTTGGCACGTCTATAGTGTGGGGTGGACGTTAGAACTGCTAACCGTTCAAATCCTGGGTTTTGTCGGACAATCGGTTTTAGCGATCGCCATTGCCAATATTATCCTCGGTTTGCTGATTCAAGCCTTAGCCAGTGGGTGGTACCATCGCCACCCCGAACACCCCCTATTTCCCAGCTTGCATATCTTACCCCTAATTTATGCCGGACTCGGAGCCATCTTACGTTGGGGTAGCATTACTGCTTGGACGGGGTTCACCACCTTGGGAATTGCCCTAATCGTCATCAGCTTAGGGCGGCGGCGGCGCAAATTCAAGCCCTTTGTCTACCTGGGAATGGTAGGAATATCCATTGGGGCTTACGAACTTCTACTCTATCAGCTTGCCCAACAACCGGGAGGAAACCTCGGAGATGGGTTAGTCGCGATCGCCGCTTTAGGAACCACGATCCTCTACCTCTATCGCCTTCTCTCCCCTTGGCTCAGGGTAGCATTAACCCTTTCCGAGACAGAACTGCGAACAGCCACCCACGTCCATTGGATTTGGAGTAGCTTAATCCTATGGATCGCCTCCTTTTATCCCATTGAAGCCACCTTAATGCTCGGCTTTGGGACAGGGGCATTCCTCGTCCAGTATGCCCTGTTTCAGGGACGCAACCATCCCCACCTCAAAGGGGGCGAAATCTGGGTCTATTTCGGCTTTCTAGAAGCCTTAGCGCTGAGAATTTATTGGTTGAGTACCCCCCTCGCTCAATTATTAGCCGGCCCCTTAGTTCCCTGGAAAGTGGCGATCGCCTCTCTATTCGCCTACTTTTTATATATCCTGCCTTGGCAAAATTGGGGATGGTCCAACCGCCCGTGGAAACTAGCTGCCACCTTGGTTCCCTTAATTGGCATCGTCGAAAATCCCGCCCAATTTTACCCCATCAGCCTGTTAATCGCAGTCATTTTCTATCTCTTTCTCGCCTGGGATAACCAACAAATCCGCTATACCTACATCAGCACCCTACTGTTGTTATGGATATCCTGGCGCTATTTTGCAACCTTGAGCTTAACCCATCCCATTTGGTATATTGTCCCGTTAGGATGCTGTATTTTGTACATTGCCCAAGTTGATTCTCTATTGAATCAACCGACGTACAGACCGCTACGTCACTTTATCCGCCTCTTGGGCAGCAGCCTTATTTGTTTCACCGCCCTCTTCACTCAACCCGGAGGAGGAATCACACCGGGAATTCTCAGTTTACTCGCGATTTTTGCCGGGTTAAGTTTGCGAGTCCGAGCTTTTCTTTTGGTTGGCACCCTCACATTTATCCTTCATATCTTCTATCAATTAGTCATTCTCATTTTTGACTACTCATTTATCAAATGGGTTGTCGGTTTAGCCGTTGGCATCAGCTTAATTTGGATTGCCTATAACTTTGAAACCCGTCGCGAACAAATTAATCAGTTTATTCAACATTGGGTGTCTCAATGGCAAAGTTGGGAATAACCCGGTAAAGTAGGTACGAAACCCAGGCTTTCATACGAAACCCAGGCTTTCAACAGTTTTGTCAATCAGGTGAGGCGGGACTTTGAAGGCGCGTGCAAAGTTTTTGCTGAACAGTTGCTCTTCAAAGCCAATTGTAGGATTGAAGACCCAACCGGGCGACGTTCATCAGGGGTGCATCTATTATTCAGGTTGTACTTTCCCTCAGTATTGCTACCTTTTGTCTCCATCCCCATTGCGGGAGTTTATCGATCAACGCCCTATGTCGAGTCAGATGCTTCCCCAGTTTAATTCAGTTGCTCGCTTGCCTCGGAGTTTAAGTTTGCTAGAAACTTGGGGCTTTGGTTTAAGCGGTCTTTTCCTGTGGTTAGGACCTGCACCCGCCATGCACGCCGCCTTGGGTTCTCAAGCAATTTGGGTTTGGATACCGGCTGCGATCGCAGGTATCTTACTCAACATTCAAATCAAACACTTAGGAGAAGCCTGGCCGCAAATGTCTGGCGGGACTCCCAACTACGCGGCTCGTTTATTAAAAGATTATCCCTTTCTGGCTCGATATAGTGCGATCGGCTATCTTTTGGGGTGGGTATCCGTTCCCCCCATGAATGCCTTTATTCTCACTGACTTAATTCATACCCATTTGCGACCTTTAGGGTTTGACCCCCCGGATCTGCCCTTACGCATCGGCTTTACCCTTTTACCCTTTATTGTTGCCTTCAGCGGGGCGCGGGCTTTGGGCATCCTACACCTATTCTTGGTCTTACCGGCCCTGTGCTTTATCTTAGCCTTTTGCCTTCAGGGTATAGGATGGCTGACCTTAATTCCCAACAGCCCTAGCCTTTTGCCCCCAGCAACGCCTCACTTCTCTTTCATCGACTGGTGCCAATGGTACTTTGTCGCAGTTTATGCGGCCTATGGTTGCGAAACCGCCTCCTCCTTTGTCGCCGATAGCCGTCGCCCCTTACAAACGCTGCAATCTCTCAAATTTGCCGCCGGGTTGCTACCCGTAGTCTATATTGGCGGTTCCTGGGTTTTGATGCGAATGGCAGCCGGGGCAGAAGTTGCCGATAGTGCCTTTCTGAACTTAACCGCAGCCGCCCAACCCTTTTGGGGAGAAGCCGCCGGAACCATTGTCACCTTTCTGTTAGCCTCCTGTTGTCTGATGAGTTCGGCGACAGCCGTGTCGAATTCCCCGCGCGTGTTGTATCAACTAGCGCTAGATGGGTACGCCTCCCCCGTGTTCAGCGTCTCTTCCCGCCAAGGCGTTTTAGGACCGGCTTTGCTGTTTACCTTAAGCCTCAATCTCTTGTGTTTGGTATGGGGAAATCTTAGCCAGGTGGTGATGATTACGGGTACAGGCTACCTGATTTCGATGATGGCGGTTCACTGGGGGGTGTGGTTAAACCGCCGTCAGCCAGAGGCGTTATGGTCGCATTGGGCGCTAGGCTTTTTGGGAGTGGAAATGGTGGTGTTAGTCGTTGGCGGGTGGGCGTGGAGTTGGCAAAGCCTGTTGTTGGGGTTAGCGTTTCCCTTGGGAGTTTTGGGAGTTGATGGGGCGATCCGCAAGATCCGCTGGGCGCTGTTTCATCCGGAGTGGTGGCGGCGCTACTACCGCCGTCAGTCGTTTATCCCCATTGCCGATCCGATTTTATGGCAAGTCAGCACGCTGATTGTGTTGATTTGCAGCGCTACTGCCGTGGGTTGGTTTGTGCGGGCGATCCTGGATGGGATGGGAAGCTGGACGAATGCTCATCTCTTAATTCTGCTACTAATGACGGTGGTGTTGGTGGGGGTGGCGATCGCCTGTTGGACAACCTTACCGCAAGTGAATGCGATCGCTCAAGCGCGAGAACAAGCCGAACAATTGTTTAAAGATGCCTCAGATGCCATTGTGGTTGTGGATGAAGGGGGTAAAATCTTAAAAGCGAATGCGGCGGCGGCTCACCTGTTTGGGATTCCGAAAAATAAACTACTCAGACAGTCTTTAACTCAATTACTGCCGAATTTAAACCTGTTTTCCGGCAAATGGCAACACCGCAGCGAACAAAGCTTGCAACGATCTGATGCGACTGAACGCACGGTGGAAATTGTCATTTCTGAGCGCACGAAGCAACAAACCCCAGAATATTTAGTGGTCTTGCGCGATATTACCGCCCGCAAGCAAGCAGAAGTTGCCTTGCGCCAACAAGCGGAAAATTTGGAAAAAACGCTACAGGAGTTACAGCGCACGCAGTCGCAACTGATTCAAAGCGAAAAATGTCGAGTTTGGGACAATTGGTGGCAGGGGTTGCCCATGAAATTAATAATCCGGTGAATTTTATCTATGGCAATCTCACCTATGCCGATGAGTATACTCGCGACCTATTGGCGTTAATTCAACTCTATCAAGAACATTACCCGACCCCCAAGCCAGCCATTCAAGATCGACAAGCTGATATCGATCTCGATTTTCTGATGGAAGATTTACCCAGGCTTATAGACTCGATGCGGGTGGGTAGCGAACGCATTCAAAAGATTGTGGCTTCGTTACGCACGTTCTCGCGGATGGATGAGGCGGAGTTGAAGGCGGTGAATATTCATGAGGGGATTGACAGCACGTTGATGATTCTGCAAAATCGCACCAAAGCTAAAGGCGATCGCCCTGCGATTGAAGTGGTGAAAAATTATGGCGCGTTGCCCTCGGTGGAGTGTTATGCCGGACAATTAAATCAGGTGTTTATGAATCTCCTCTCAAATGCGATTGATTCGTTGGAGGAGAAGCTTCACCAGCATTTAGCAGAAGGCGATCGCTCATTTACTCCCCGCATTTGCATTGATACCGAACACTGCTCCCCTTACGTTAGAATTCGGATTGCAGATAATGGCTTGGGTATCCCCGAATCTCTGCAAAGTCGCTTATTCGATCCGTTCTTTACGACTAAGCCTGTGGGTAAAGGGACGGGTTTGGGTTTAGCGATTAGCTATCAAATTGTAGTTGAAAGACATCAGGGAAAAATGACCTGCCATTCTGTCCCCCGACAAGGGGCTGAGTTTGCTTTAGAAATTCCGATGTCTCGGTTAGTCTCCCAGTAGAAGATAGTCGCGTTGGGTTGAGATCCGAAACCCAACCCAACCCTGGCTGCTGTTGAGTGACGCTAACGCTCACCCAACTTTAGCAGTGATTGTCAGTCAATCAGGCGTTACACCGAAATCTGCGAGAGGAATTCGGGAACCCCTTGAATTCCCAGGTTTAAGTGAAAGACAGCGCCTGCGCCTTCCCCTTCATTGGCGCGATCGTCAGCCCCCGCAGTGGTGACAAACATATCCGTATACTCTGGGCCGCCAAAGGTAACGCTTGTTACTTTCTTTGCAGGAAAGGGAATTCGCATCACCTCTGTCCCATCCGGTGCATAGCGGAATAAATGGCCGCCATTCCAACGTGCAGACCAAATATAACCTTCTGCATCCAGCGTCATCCCATCGGGGACGCCTTCATCTTCTGGGGTGGTGAGGACGACTTGGCGGTTGCTGAGGCTAGCTGTTGCAATCTCGTAATCTAACCGAGAGATAATCCGGGCTTCTGACTCGGTATGGTAGAGATAGCGTCGGTCTTGCGAGAAGGCCATCCCATTGGAGACATTCAACTCATCTAAAACCAATGTCAGCAGACCATCGAGGTCAAGACAATAGAGGCGACCTAAACGATCGGGTGCTGGCATCGTACCGCAAAAGACGCGACCGACTGGATCGGCAATGACATCATTAAAGCGGGTTTCTTGTTCTTCAGGAATTTCAGGAAATAAGGTGGTAATTTTGCCGTCTTTCCAGCGTTCGATGGTTCCTTTCGTTTTAAACAGTAACAAAGAGCCATCTTGCTGAATGGTAAATCCACCGACCGATTCACCTTGATAGATTTGTTCTGAGGTTTGGGTTTTTGGATCGTAGCGAAATAAACGACCTTGGGGAATATCGCTCCAATAGAGACGTTGTTCTTGAGGATGCCAAAGGGGACCTTCAGCATTTTTACATTGACAATCAACGAGAAGTTTGGGAGTTTCCATAAGTTAGTTTAATTGGTACTACTACCCAAGGTCAGGATACAGGATGGCGCGATCGCCTTTCTCTGTCTAATTGCAGAGGCTGCGATCGCATTATTGAGTAATGCGATGAACCAAGGTGGTTGTTGCTTGATCGGTTGGGACTAAAATGACATCGCTGATATTGACGTGGGCCGGACGGGTGACGCAGAATAACACAACTTCCGCTACATCTTGAGCCGTCAGCGGCGTTAAACCCTGATAAACCGTTTTGGCGCGTTCGGTATCCCCATGAAAGCGCACTTCGCTAAATTCCGTTTCCACCAACCCCGGATCGACCGAACTCACGCGCACGGGCGTTCCGAGTAAATCTTGTTTGAGTCCTTCGGAAAGGGCTTTCACTGCCGCCTTAGTTGCACAATATACATTACCGCCGGGATAAGTTTGATGACCGGCAATCGAGCCAATGTTAACAATGTGACCGCGCTGGCGCTGAACCATGCCCGGAACGAGGGTTCGCGTCACGTATAGCAGCCCTTTGACGTTTGTGTCAATCATCTCCTCCCAATCGAGAATATCGCCTTCGTGAAGCTTATCTAACCCCCGACTCAGACCGGCGTTATTCACCAAAATCTCAATTGCGTTCCACTCCGGGGGCAAATTTGCGAAACTCTGCTCTACGGAGGTGCGATCGCGCACATCCAGCGCCAGACAGTAAAGTTGGCAGTTAAAGTCCTGCATGAGCGAACGGGCAAGGCTTTCTAAGCGCTCTTGACGCCGCGCGGTCAAAATTAATTTAGCTCCTGCTTGAGCAAACATCCTCGCACAAGCTGCACCAATACCACTGCTAGCCCCAGTAATTAGGGCGATTTGCCCTTGCAGCGAATTCATCACGCACCTCTCATCCTTGAGCCGAATAATCCCCCTCAGTTTAATAGAACCTGGATGGCTAGAGCGATCGCCCATCCGTGCCACAGGATATCTAAACTCATTGGGGCTTGCTCTGGAAGAAGTTTTTCTAGATCTGCGCTAATTGAGGCGATCGCAGTGACCCCTGTCACCATCGTCATCTATCTTAAGACAGAGAATCAACATGAGGGAGATTTTTAACAGGTGAGGTTATCATAAGTCAGTCAGCCTTGCCGCCCTCTGCCTCAATATCAGCCGCCCAAGCAATCGTAGGCAACGTTTCATAACGAGTAGAGAGGAGCGAGTCGGTAACGCCTAGTAGCGGTTTCTTTGCGCCCTCTCTTCCGCTGTTAGGCAACATAGCGACTAGAGCGAATTAGCAATGATTAAAGAAAACTTAAACGGGTTCCAAGGGAATGCTGAGGCAGCACTGCGGGAAACAGAGCGGCGTTTTCGGGCAATTTTCGATCGAACTGTTCAGTTTATGGGGCTGCTCAACTTCGATGGAACGGTATTAGAACTCAATTTAATGGCGCAGCGCTTGTTACAACAATCGATTGGAGAATTGGTGTATCATCCGCTGTGGATGGCTGAAGTTTGGCGAGGGACGCCTCAACAGTCTAAGTTACAACAGGCGATCGCGCTGGCAGCTCAAGGCGAACTCATCCATTATGAAGCCGAAATTGAGATCGCAGGACGCGAGACAATTATCTTAGAGCTATCTCTACAGCCGGTTAAAGACGAGAGCGATCGCATTGTCTCCATTGTCGTTCAAGGTCACGATATTACCAACCGCAAACAGGTAGAAGTCGAATTGCGACAGGCGCGAGAAATCTTACAACAAAATAATCAAGCCCTAGAAATGATGGTGGAAGAACGCACCGCCGCCCTCATGGAAGCCAACTGGCAACTGCAAGCCGAAATTCGGGAACGCGAGGAAATTGAAGCCCAATTGCGTCACAGCGAACAACGCTACCGCACCCTCGTCCAAAACTTTCCCAATGGAGCCGTTTGTCTGTTTGATGCTGATTTGCGTTTCTCCGTCGCTGATGGCCTAGAATTGCCGCCCTTTGCGTGCAAGCGCTGGGAAGGAAAAACCATTTACGAACTGTTCTCGGCTGAACTGTGCAGCTCTCTAGAAGCTCATCTGCAAGCCGCTTTACAAGGTCAAAATTCTATTTGCGAAGTTCCCCTTGCAGAACAATTTTATTGGCTTTATACCCTTCCCGTCCGCGATCGACAAGGGCAAGTCATCGCTGGCATGTTAATGACTCAGAACATGACAAGCCGCCGCCAGATGGAAGACAAACTCAAGCAATCTCTGAAAGAAAAAGAGGTCTTGCTCAAGGAAATCCACCATCGGGTCAAAAACAACCTTCAAGTCATTTCTAGCCTGTTAAAGCTTCAGTCAGGGTACATTAAAGACGAAAATACGATTGCCCTCTTTAAGGATAGCTATAACCGCGTTCGCTCAATGGCCTTAATTCACGAAAAACTCTATCGTTCCCAGGATTTAGGGCGCATTGACGTTCCCGACTACATTCACACCCTGACGGGCAACCTGATCAAGTCTTATGTCATGCTAGCCAATACCATTCAGCTAGAATTAAATATTGAAAAGGTGCTGCTAGATGTTGATACGGCTATCCCCTGCGGCTTAATGATTAACGAGCTGGTTTCTAATTGTCTTAAGTATGCTTTTCCTAAAGGGGGTTTAGGTAAAATTCAGGTAGACTTTGGCTCGGTTGACGAGCAGTATTTTCAATTAAGCGTTCGAGACAATGGGATTGGCTTACCCAAAGACTTTGATTTTGAAACAGCCGATTCCTTGGGCTTGCAGCTAGTGGTTAACCTAACCGAACAATTAGAGGGCACGCTTCAGATAGACTGTGAATCTGGAACCTGCATTACCATTCGATTTCCCTCCCGGCTAAAACTTTGACGAATTTATGAAGAAAACCAAAATCTTAATTGTTGAAGATGAAACCATTATTGCAATGGATATTCGCAGCAGTCTAGAGAGCATGGGTTATCACGTTGTTGGCATTGCTACAACTGGCGAGTCGGCGATTCAAAAGGTTAAAGATAGTCAACCCGATCTAGTATTAATGGATATTAATATCCGAGGAGAAATTGACGGCATTCAAACCGCAGAACAAATTAAGATAGAACGTCAAACTCCGATTATTTATCTCACCGCTCATACCGATATTGCAACATTAACCCGTGCTAAGGCGACTGAACCCTTTGGGTATATTGTTAAGCCTTTTGAAGAACAAGATTTATATACCACAGTAGAAATTGCTTTATCGCGGGCTAAAGCTGAAGCTGAAGTGCTGAACTCTTTAGAAAAAGAAAAGGAAATCAACGAACTAAAATCGCGATTTGTTTCAATGGTTTCCCATGAATTTAGAACCCCTTTATCAACGATTTTATTCTCAGCAGGTTTATTAGAAAAATATGGAGAAAAATGGGGAAAGGAAAAACACCTCATTCACCTGCATCGCATTCAAACAGCCGTTCAGCAAATGACCACTTTACTAGAAGATGTTTTGTTATTGGGGAAGGCTGAAGCGAACCGTTTAGAGTTCAAACCCGTCACTTTAAATATCCGAGATTTTTGTGCTGATTTAATGGATGAGCTACAACTAATCGACAACGCTCAACATCAATTTGTTTTGAGCGATCGCTTAACTCAAAGCCATGAAGTGCTTCTGGATGAAAGGCTGCTCAGAATTATACTATCTAACCTCCTTTCTAATGCAATTAAATACTCGAAAGAATGGAAGGAAATTGAGTTAGAAATCAGCCGAGATGAGCAAGGGATATGCTTTCAAGTAAAAGATGGAGGAATTGGAATTCCAGAAGCCGATCGCAAGCATTTATTTCAAATGTTTCATCGCGCCCAAAATGTGGGGGAAATCTCAGGAACGGGATTGGGTTTAGCCATTGTTAAACGTGCTGTCGATCTCCATAAAGGCGAGATTAGTTTAGAGAGTCAAGAGGGTGTAGGTACCATTTTTAGAGTCCGTTTACCTTTAAACGAGCAATGAGTAAAATTTTAATCATTGAAGACGAACTTCCCATTCGAGCCAATATTCTAGAATTGCTCGAAGCTGAAGATTTTGAAGTTTTAGAAGCTGCGAATGGACAAGAGGGGGTTAATCTGGCGAAACAGCATCAACCCGACCTAATTTTATGCGATATTATGATGCCTATTTTGAATGGCTATGAGGTATTAAAGCTTTTACAAGAAGATAGCGAAACGGCGATTATTCCGGTTATTTTATTAACCGCTAAAGCGGATAATTTGGATATTCGTCGAGGAATGCAACTGGGGGCTGATGATTATTTAACAAAGCCTTGCACTCCCGATGAGTTGCTCCAAGCTGTTGAAATGCGTTTAGCAAAACAGCAGGCATTAAAAGCACGTTACGTACAGGCGATCGCGCAAGTTGAAGAGCAGTTGAATCACCATTAAATTATGATGGGTTAACTGCATTACCCAATCGCTTGCAATTACGAGAACAGTTCGAGCGACTCACCCAAAAATTAGACGCTACCGGGCAAATTACCGTTCTCTATTTAGGCTTAGATCGCTTCCACCGCATTAATGAAACCTGGGGGTATGCTTTTGGCGATCGCCTTTTGCAAGCCCTCGCCCAACGGCTGCTGAATTGGGCAAAGTCACAAAAGTTTATTGCCCGAATTTATGACGATCAATTTGCCTTGATTCTGGTCGATCGATTCAGTAGCAATGAAGTGAGAGAACTGGTTGATTTTCTCAGTCAATCTTTTAGAGTTGAAGAAAAAGAAATTTTTATTTCCTTCAGTATAGGCGTTGCTTTTTATCCCGATGATGGCGTAATTCTCGATCCCTTGCTGCAAAATGCCTTATTAGCAATGAGACAAGCAAAGCTGCTAGGGGGAAATCAGGTTCAATTTTATAATCCTAACCTATCGCTCAACTGTCGCGAATATTTGGTTCTCGAAACCGACTTGCGATCGGCTTTATCGCGAAACGAGTTTGAACTTTACTACCAACCGCAGCTTTGCTTAAAAACACAACAAATTGTTGGTGCAGAAGTGCTTTTGCGATGGCATCATTCCCAGCGGGGATTAATTTCTCCCAAAACCTTTTTACCCATTGCTGAAGAGATAGAAGCAATTTTTCCGATTGGCGATTGGGTTTTAGAAACCGCCACCCAACAGGCTAAACTTTGGCAGCAATTCGGCAATCCTGAATTTAGGATAGCGGTCAACTTATCCGCTCGCCAGTTTTTCCATCCCCAACTTTGCCAGCGGTTAACCCAAATCCTACAAAAGACGGAGTTTAATCCCCAGTGTTTAGAGCTAGAATTAACAGAAAATGTCGTTGTCCAAAATCCTGAAGTTGCGATCGCAATTCTGGGTTCCCTCAAAGATTTGGGGTTCAAGGTTGCCTTAGACGATTTCGGGACGGGTTATTCTTCCCTAAGCTATCTGCAAAGATTCGCCTTTAATATTCTCAAAATCGATCGCTGCTTTATCGAACAAATTGCTTGCGATGCCAAAAATAAAGCCCTGACAACTGCTATCCTCCAAATGGCTCGCCAACTTGAACTGCAAGTAGTAGCTGAGGGAGTAGAAACCCCTGAAGAACTAGACTTTCTCAAGCAGCAAGACTGCGATCTCGTTCAAGGTCATTTCATTTGTCCCCCTTTAAGCGCCCCAGACTTTGACAACTGGCTGAGACAAAACAGCAGCGTATCCGTCTTAGACTTTAGCCTTGAGAGCTTACCGGAGATTCGATAAAACATCCCAAAAGACGATGATCAAAATATTAGTGATTGAAGATGAAGATGCCATCCGCGAAAACTTAATTGATTTACTGGAAATTTCTAACTTTGAAGCCTTGAGTGCCGATAATGGTAAAACTGGATTAGAACTCGCCACTCAATTCTGTCCCGATCTGATTCTGTGCGATGTGATGATGCCAGAAATGGACGGCTACGAAGTCTTAGCGCACCTGCGTTCCCAGCCGCGTACGGCGACGATCCCCTTTATTTTCCTCAGCGCCAAAGCCGCGCGTCCCGATCTCCGTCAGGGGATGAACCTCGGCGCGGATGACTACCTCACTAAACCCTACACCCCCGATGAAATTCTAGGCGCGATCGCCTCTCGCCTAGAGAAACACCAGCAGGTTCAAAACAACCTGCAAACCAAACTCAACGAACTCAGAAGCAACATCGCCTATTCTTTACCCCACGAATTTCGCACGCCCCTCAACAGCATCCTCGGCTTTTCAGAATTACTCGTGCGCCATCCTGAAAAATTGGACCCGACAGACATTCAAGAAATGGCTGATGGTATCCATCGTGCGGGTCAGCGTCTCTATCGACTCATCCAAAACTTCTTACTCTACGCGGACTTAGAATTAGTGCTATCCAGTCCGGAATCCGTCGCCCAATGGCGTCAACAAACCACGCCCTACAGTCAAGTCATTATCCAAAATACCAGCATCCGCCAAGCCCAAGCGACCAATCGCGAACAAGATTTAGAACTCGACCTCATCGAAACGGATGTCCCTCTGTCTGCCACCAGCTTGCAAAAAATCGTCGAAGAATTAACCAATAATGCCTTCAAATTTTCAACGGCGGGCACGCCCGTTAAAGTCAGCAGCCAAATAGGACCCAGCGCGTTTAAACTTACGGTTAGCGATCGCGGTCGCGGTATGAGTCGAGAACAAGTCGCCAACCTCGGTGCCTACATGCAATTTGAGCGAGATTACTACGAACAACAGGGTTCGGGCTTAGGTCTGGCCATCGTCAAACGCCTCGTGGAATTACACCAAGGACGACTAGAAATTAAGAGCATTCCCCAGCAACAAACGCTCGTGCAAGCCATCATTCCGCTGTTGTCTCCAAATCCGAATGGCGATCGCGACCTTGAGCCTTAGCGCGGTATAAACCAATATCGGCTGCCCGAATTAACTTAGCAGGCGTCACCTCTTCACCCGGTAGCGTGCAAGTAATCCCCATACTCACCGTAATATAATCGCTCACTTGAGAAGCCGAGTGGGGAATTTGTAACTGGTTCACCGAATTCCGCACCCGTTTAGCCACCTCCACCGCCCCCGCCGCATCCGTTCTCGGCAGAATAATCGCAAATTCCTCACCGCCATAGCGGGCCACCAAATCCCCAGGACGGCACACCGCATCGCTAATGGCGCGAGCAATCTTTTTTAAGCACCAATCCCCTTCTAGATGGCCGTAGGTATCGTTATAGAGCTTAAAGAAATCAACATCGCACAGAATCAGGGCTAAGGGCATTTGCTCGCGGCTCATTCTCACCAGTTCATGCTCCAGCGTTTCATCAAAACACCGACGATTCGCTACTTGGGTCAAACTATCAATTGAGACGAGACGTTGCAACTCAGAATTAGCCGTTTGCAGTTGTTTGTACAGATTCGCTTGTTGCAGCAAGCGCTTCACCCGCTGGCGCAAAACCGCCCAGTTAATCGGTTTGGTCACAAAATCAATCGCCCCAGCCTCAAAAACCCGATTCACAGACTCCGTATCCTCTAAAGCCGTAATCATTAACACCGGAGTGCGATCGCCCCCCGGTAGCGCTTGGATGAGCTGACAGCAGGTGTAACCATCCATTACAGGCATGGAAGCATCCAGGAGAACAATATCGGGTTGCAAGCGAGCAAACACCTCTAGCGCCTGCTGTCCGCTATTGGCAATCACCACTTGATAGCCGTCTTTTTCCATCATTTGCCGCAAGAGGTCTTGAATCAGCCAGTTATCATCCACAATCAAGACCAGGGGAGCATCTGGATCGCTTTTGGAAAGGTCAGAACTGTCCGAAGGAGATTGACGCGAGTTCAAAAAGTGAGGGACTGTCATCGTGCTTGAGGTTTGGCTGTGGGGGAGTGAAAATCGCATGAGAGGGAAAACAACTCGTTGTTATCAATCTTCAAGGATTTGCCACGAAAGCTCAGTGATAGGAAAGGTGACGTTCTCGTGACTCTCTCGTTGCATCAAGAGTGAGATTTGTCACCCGCGATCGGTGAGAAGACACAACCCCTTTGCCTCCAACTGGGTTGGAATAGCCTCAAGAATTGAAGCCTCGCAGCCCACCCAGCAAGCGCTCCAGCCTTAACAGAGAGGGGGGTTCGTGCTGTCGAACCCACAAAACAGAACAGGGGGCTTGTTGAGCAACGCGATCGCCTTCTACAACAGGCAAAGTCCCAACGATCGCCCCCATACCTTGTTGCCAATAGCGAATATAGAAAGGATTGGCGATCGCCAACAACGCCGCCCGTTCTGCTTCCTCAGCCCCCGTACCGGAAAGCACAAAAATTTCCGCCCCTAACTCGGTGAGATCCCCCTAAATTGGGGGACTTTGACTCCGGTTCCCCCCTCTTTTCAAGTAAAACTAGCGCTTAAACTCCCCTAGGAATTAAACGAGTTTGGGTTTGGCTGTCGGCGGTTTGCCAAAGGCGGTTAACCGCGCTGAGAACAGCGAGTAAGGAGGCGGTTACGGTGTTGGGGTGAATTCCGACGCCATGCAAAGAACTGGGAAGAGAGTCAATCGCAAGTTCAATATAGGCGATCGCATAAGCATCGCTACCCTGACTCAGGGAATGTTCCTCGTAGTGGCGAACCCGTATCCCCAAGTTTAAGGCATGGATCGACGCATCAATCGGGCCATTACCCGTCCCTTCTACGCTTAGGGTTTTGTCTCCAGCTTGGAGAGTCAGGGCGATCGCCTGTTTGTCTCCCACTTCCGAGAGGTGATGATCGATATACTTCAAGGGGGTAACAGCTTGCAAATATTCCCGTTCAAATAACTGCCACAGATCGCTAGCGGCTAACTCTTTACCCGTTGTATCCATAACTTGTTGCACCACCTGGCTGAACTCAATCTGCAAGCGACGCGGTAAGGTGATGCGATAGTCGCGTTCGAGTAAAAAGGCAATTCCCCCTTTCCCCGACTGGCTATTGACGCGCACCACAGACTCGTAAGTTCGTCCCACATCTGCCGGATCGAGGGGAAGATACGGCACTTCCCAAGGCGCATCGGGTTGTTGAACGGCGAAACCTTTTTTAATCGCATCTTGGTGCGAACCCGAAAACGCCGTATACACCAAATCTCCCACGTAGGGATGGCGGGGGTGGATGGGTAACTGGGTGCAATCTTCCACCGTGCGGGCAATTTCGTCAATTTCCGAGAAGTCTAAACCGGGATGAATGCCTTGTGTATAAAGATTTAAGGCTAGCGTGACGAGATCGACATTTCCTGTCCGTTCGCCATGAGCAAATAAGCAGCCTTCTACTCGATCTGCGCCTGCCATTTGCGCCAGTTCAGCCGCCGCGATCGCACAACCGCGATCGTTATGGGGATGCACGCTCAATACTACACTATCCCGTCTGGCTAAGTGACGGTGCATCCATTCCACTTGGTCGGCGAAGAGGTTGGGGGTGGCGACTTCTACTGTGGCGGGTAAGTTGATAATGGCTTTGTGTTCTGGCGTTGGTTCCCACACATCCAACACCGCATCGCAGATTTCTTTAGCAAAGTCTAACTCTGTGGCTGTAAAGGTTTCGGGGGAATATTCAAAAAACCACTCGGTTTCGGGGCGATCGCTAGCTAATTCTCGCATCAACTGAGCCGCCTTCACTGCCAGATTGAGGGTTCCTGGGCGATCTAAGTTAAATACAGTACGCCGAAAGACCGGGGAAGTGGCGTTATAAACATGGACGATGGCGCGTTTTGCCCCTTGCAAGGATTCAAAGGTTCGCCGAATTAAACTGTCTCTGGCTTGGGTTAAAACTTGAATGGTAACGTCATCGGGGATGAGTTGCTGTTCGATGAGCGATCGCACAAAATCAAAGTCGGTTTGGGAAGCGGAGGGAAACGCCACTTCAATTTCCTTGAAACCCATCCTCACCAATAATTCAAACATCCTCAATTTACGTTGAACGTTCATCGGTTCAATTAAGGCTTGGTTTCCATCTCGCAAGTCGGTACTTAACCAAACGGGGGGATGAGTGATGGTACGATTCGGCCAGGTTCGATCGGATAATGCAATAGGGGCAAATGGACGATATTTAACGCTAGGATTTTTCAACACGATCGCTTTTTCCTTTGTTGTTGATGACGATAAGGCACCGTGGCGAAAGTAGAGTTATCAGGTTGCCACAAAATCCAAGCCTGACAACCCATAAACAGTCGAAGCTGCACGCCCAGAAATAGTAGTAGGTTCATAATTTTTGCCCAGTAGAATAGGAGGATAGAGAACCGCTAGGCGGAACTCTTACAAGGGTGTTAGCGTTTAAATCTCAATGCTTGAGAGCGGATGAAAGCAATCTATTGCCAGCTTTCCCAAACGCCCAAATTTTAATTCTCAATTCCTAATTATTTGCGCCCAAGGCGCAGCAGCAGCCCTAGCCCTAGAAGGAGGCTAGACAAAAGCTGTAGAGAGTTTGGCTGCTGAGTAAACATGATGAGTTCAAGATTAACTTACGCTAATTCTAGCGGTTGAGCTGGGCAGGGTCAACCAACACCTGACCGAGACGCTTGAGAATAGCCAGAACAGTAGATAGATCGTTTGCCCGTCTGAGGGTGAATTCGTCGGATAGGGCGTAATAAGGGACTTCTTGCTGAATGAGTTTCAGGAAAATAAAGTTACTGCCATTGGTAACTAAGCCAAACAGCGGTTTTTCCGGGTTAGGGTTAGCCAGCATATAGACCAAAGCTTGAGGAATTCCGGGTTCTAGAGAAAACTTAGCGCGTTTTGATTCAATCACCAGTATCCACAATTGGTCTTGCAAGACTAAAATATCAATTTTGCCCCAGATAACAACGCCCTCATCTTCCTCGCGAATTTCTAGGGATTCCTCGCTGGTACTATAGAACGGGGGGAGATAAAAACCCGCCATATCTAATAGGGGAGATAACACCACCATTTTCACCATCTCTTCTAGCATGGGGCGTTTGGCAAGGTGCAAATAACTGGCTTTCAGGCGTTCTAGATGTTGGTGTTCGGAGTCGGTTATGGGCGGTAAAGGGTCTTTCCACTCCTGAAAAAATGGCCCCTCTGTTGCCAATTGCAGGTTAAATTGCTTTTCTAAGTCGTAGAGGGTGAGTTTTTCGGCTGGAAGAATCTGTACCATTGACTATAGATTCGTGGAAATGGCTTGTACTGGACAAGTGGGGATGCATTGTTCGCAGACGATACAGCGCGATCGCGTGAAGGTGAGGCGAAAGCTATCCTTATCCAAGCTTAACGCCTCTGTAGGACACACGCCCGTACATAAGCCGCAGTGAACGCAAGCCTCTTCATCAATGAGAATTTCGCCTTTCGCCGCCGAAACGCCAATATCTTGCGATCGCATCCACTCGACGGCGGCTTCAACTTCATCAATATCGCCTAATAACTCTACCACTAGCGTCCCGATTTGATTGGGGGCAACCTGGGCGCGGATAATATTGGCAGCGACGTTAAAATCCTTCGCCAAGCGATAGGTAACAGGCATGTGTACGGAACGTTTGGGGAAGGTAAGCGTGACTCGTTTTTTCACGGTAAATCCTGGGGTTTCGGGTTCGTTACACTAAGAAGCAGCCCGATTGATACTCTTTAATCATGAACGCAGACTCTTCTCAAAACCAGTCCAAGATGGCTACCCGCGTGAGAAACTTTCTGATTGCGATCGCCGCCATTACTCTTAGCGTAGCGATTTTTTTGGGATTGCAAACCCAAGCCCCGGCAACTTCTTTAACTCAGATGGCGGAAGAATCTGTCCCTTTGGAGGTAGCCTTAAGCAATGGCAAGCCTACCCTGGTTGAGTTTTACGCCAATTGGTGTACCAGTTGTCAAGCGATGGCGGCTGATTTGGGGGAACTCAAACAGGCGTATGCTGAACCGCTGAATTTTGTGATGTTAAATGTCGATAATACCAAGTGGCTGCCAGAAATGACGCGCTATCGGGTGGATGGTATTCCCCATTTTGTCTTTCTCGATAACCAAGGGGAAACGGTGGCGCAGACTATTGGCGAACAACCTAAAAGCGTGATGGCAGCAAATCTCGATGCGCTCATTGCGGGTTTACCGCTACCTCACGCCCAAACTACGGGGGTGGCTTCTAGTGTATCGCCAACCCGTTCGCCTCTCCAAGCCAGTCAGGTGGAACCGCGATCGCACGGCACTCCCATCGAGTAATCTGTTGAGCAATGGGGGCGATGGGATTTGCCCCTATTGGCTGTTGAAGGGTTGGCGATCGCTATTCGGCTTGAGGATCAGATACATCAAGCCATCAATGAGGCGATCGCGCTCAAGGGGCATGACGTGCTTGCCGTGCATTAACTCCTGGTTGAGAGAATAGTACACGATAGAGCCGATGAAGATATGCGCGATCGCTTCTGGATCGGGTAAGTTGAGTTCTGGGTGCTGCTGAAAGTATTGACACAAGCGATCGACGCCCGGTTTAGCAAGGTTGCGGACAAAGGTTTGTGCGAGTTCCGGGAAACGGTTCGATTCGCCAATGATTAGGCGAACAAAGGTGAGGTATTGGCGATCGCTCATCATCCGGTTGAGCAAGAAACCCGCTAATTCCCGTAGAAAGATTTCGGGTTCTTGGAAGGGAACGTAACCCGAAAGCAGGCGTTCTTGGGCTAGATTTTGGATCAGGGCGCTAAATAGACCTTCTTTATCTTGAAAGTAGCTATATACCGTGGCTTTAGAAACGCCAGCCGCCGCTGATACCCGATCCATACTGGTTCCCGCGTAGCCGCGAGCTAAAAATTCTTGCATGGCACCGTTGAGAATTTGTTCGGCTTTGTCTGTGGTGTTTTCGGGCGGGCGGGGTGGAATTCTTCCCATACAAGGCTCCGGGTTGACTAGGGCTATTATGCCTCCAAACGCGCAAAGAAGGCGGATGGGGGATGTCTTGACTCTCTATACTAAACAGTTTAGTATAGACTCAATTGAACTAAACGGTTTAGTTTCAAATCGTTAAATACCAACCCCTTCCAGGTGAGTCATGGTTCAGCATCCCGCTGCTCGGATCGCTTCAACGCCAACCCTTGCCCGTCAAGCCTTCCTCCTCGTTGCCACAGCCTCTGTAATCGCGGGGGGTGCAACGCTGTACTGGGTGAAATCGCCCTTTTCCCCGCGTGCCCGCGAACCCATCGCCCAAGCCCAACCCGTCGAACTGAAAACCATCACCGCCCTAGGGCGCTTAGAACCCCAAGGACAAACCCTGCAACTCTCCGCCCCCAGCAGTGCCGAAGGCAACCGGATCGCCGAATTGTTAGTGCAAGAAGGCGATCGCATTCAAGCCGGAGAACCGATTGCCATTTTGGATAACCGCGATCGCGCCTCAGCCGCCCTGCAAAAAGCCCAAGAACAAGTCAGCCTTGCCCAAGCCAACCGCGATCGCGTCAAAGCCGGGGCAAAAACCGGAGAACTCAACGCCCAACAAGCCACCATCGCCCGACTCGAAGCCGAACGCAATAACGCCCAAGTCGAAGCCCAACGTTACGAAAAACTCTATCGCGACGGGGCCATTTCTGCGGAAAACTGGGATAACAAGCGCCTCGCCCTCAATACCGCCCAGCAACACCTGCAAGAAGCCCAAGTCACCCTCACCCGCCTGCGTTCCAGCCGAGAACAGCAAATTCAAGAAGCCCAAGCCAACCTCAACCGCACCACCGACGCCAAACTCGAACAAATTAACGAAGCCAAAGCCACCTTAGAGAAAATTGCTGAAATTCGCCCCGTCGATGTGCAAGCCGCCGAAGCCGAACTCAGATCCGCCCAAGCCGCCCTCAAACAAGCCGAAGCCGACTTAGAATTAACCGCAATTCGCGCCCCCAGAGACGGGCAAATCTTGAAAATTAACACCTATCCCGGCGAACGGGTGAGTAGTGAAGGGGTGGTTCTCCTCGGACAAACGCAAAATATGGTTGCAGTGGCAGAAGTCTACGAAAGCGATATTACCCAAGTCCGCATCGGTCAAAAAGCCCGGATCTCCAGCGACGCCTTCCCCGACGAATTATCAGGAACAGTACAGCATATTGGCTTGCAAGTCTTGCGTCAAAACGTTGTTAATACAGACCCTTCCGCGAATATTGATGCCCGCGTTGTGGAAGTCAAAGTTCTGTTAGATCCAGCGTCTAGCCAAAAGGTAGCCGGTTTAACCAACTTACAAGTTAAGGTCGCCATCGAGCAATGATTAAACCCATCAAACCGCTACAAAACCTAAAACGCCGTACCCCCTTGGGTTGGTTGCAACTCAGTCACGATCAAGGTCGAATGCTGGTAGCGATCGCGGGTATTGCCTTTGCCGATATTCTCATCTTTATGCAGTTAGGCTTTCAAAATGCCCTGTATAGCAGTAACACCCGCCTGCACCAAGCCGTTGACGCCGAACTGGTTCTCATTAGTCCCCAGGCGAGAAACCTCATCAACCCCTCCTCCTTCTCCCGGCGACGCTTATATCAAGCAATGAACCTGCCTGAAGTTGAATCTGCCGATCCGCTATACCTGAGAATAGCCACCTGGAAAAATCCCCAAACCCGCAAAGATACCTCCATTTTAGTCGTCGGCTTCAACCCCCAAAAACCCGCCTTCACCCTCCCGGAAGTTAACCAATATTTAGACGAAATTAAATTACCCGATACCCTGATTTTCGATCGCGCCGCCAGGGGAGAATACAAAGAGGCGATCGCTCAAATAGAACAAGGTCAAGCCGTTACCACCGAACTCGAACGCCGCAACGTCAAAATAGACGGCTTATTTACCATTGGGGCATCCTTCGCCGCCGATGGTACTCTAATGACCAGCGATCAAAACTTTCTGCGCTTCTTTCCCCGACAGCAAGCGGGTAGCATCAATGTGGGGTTAATTCAACTCAAACCCGACGCCGATCCGCTACAGGTTCAACAAACCTTGCAAGCCTATCTCCCCAACGATGTCAAAGTCCTGACGCATCAAGAGTTTATCGACTTTGAAAAAGATTACTGGGCTAAAAATACCGCTATCGGCTTTGTGTTTAACCTGGGAGTCGCAATGGGGTTCATCGTCGGTGTCATTATTGTCTACCAGGTTCTCTCCACCGATGTCAGCGACCACATGGCAGAATATGCCACCTTTAAAGCAATGGGATATCGCAGTTCTTACTTACTCAGTATTGTGATTGAAGAGGCGTTAATTTTATCCCTGTTAGGCTTTATTCCCGGCGTCGGGATCTCGTTTGGCTTGTATGCCTTAACCCGCAATGCCACTAATTTACCCCTCTACATGACCTTACTACGCGCCGGAGTGGTATTGATGTTAACGATTATTATGTGCATCCTTTCTGGGGGAATTGCCACCCGCAAGCTACAAGCCGCCGATCCTGCGGATATCTTCTAAGTGCTGAGTGGGTTTCTGAGTGCTGAGTGTAAAGTGCTGTTGCGCTAGCTTCTGCGAAGCAGTGTGCTGAGTGGCTACTGAGTGCTGAGTTAATAGTTACCAAGTTTTCCTGTCTCCCCATCTCCCCAACCCCTAACTCCCAATTCCCAACTCCCTTCTTCCCCATCTAGGAGAAAGCTGTGTAAGATAAAACCAAAGTCTGTGGCGAGTTCTATGACGGAATTCTACAGCACCGAGGATTTAATTGCGATTTTGAATCAAGAACGTCGTGCCTGTATTCGGGGACAGCGCTTAAACTTGGCGGCTAAAGCTTCTGGAAGTCCTGTAATTGACCAATTTTTGCAGATTGAGGGCGTACAAAAATTTAGCGCCTATCAAGACTTTAAGGCGACGGTTCACCACTATCAACGAGAACATCAGGTTTCGGGGGTGGTATGGCGTACCATTACCCTGGGGGAGAAGTCTTTGCGGTTTCCGGTGGTGGACGAACAGTTGATTGCTTTAGAAGGCGATATGGCTATTTTAAAGGCTGCTAAGGAAAGCGCGATCGCCTTTTGGCAAACAGCAACCCAAGGGATGGATCTCTATTTAATCTTGAATCAGCGCAAGGATTATCAGCAGATTCAAATGGCGGAGGCGATCGCGATCGCTCAACGCACGGAATGGGCTAGTCTAATGAAATGGGAAAAGCATGACTTTCTAGAAATTGTCCTGCAACTGGGATGGGGAAAGCCAGAGGAAGCGGCTTATAAGCGCGGATGGCCCGCTTCGGGTAGCGAGTATATCCACGCGGTTAAACCTGGGGCGAAACCCATTTGTTAAATAATGCCTTGCGCCTGGGCTTCAATCAACCAGTAGGGGAACTCAATAAACAGCTTATTGTAAAACTCGTCTTCGTAGGTCAAACTCAAGCTATTGAGTTCTACAAAACTAGCATTATCCACGCGCCGACCGGAGAGAATATCTAAAGACCGGAGAAATTCAAAGGAAGTCGCTGATAAGCTGGTTTCGTCGCTAATGCCAAAAAATTGCCAGAATACCGGATATTTAGAAGAAGTTCTCACGGCATACTCTGCTTTTTGGGCATCGCTACACAAGCCCGAACCGAGGACTGTGGCAAAATTGGGATACTTGCGCTTATCTTCTTGCAAGTATTTTTGCAATAAATCGACCATGACGGGGGCGTAGTTGGCGGCGTTGCGTTGCGCCAAGGTGCGAGAAACGGGCAAAACTTGCTGCTTCACGTAGTTATCGACGTTCGCCGGAATGACAGACGGGAGTCGCTGAAACGTTTCTGCAAATAGCCAGACATCTACGGCGGGAGAGGTTTCCAAACGCTTAGACAGGGCGAGGAGACGTTCTAAGGTCGTTTGCAGATTTCCCCCAGTTATCCAGCTTTGCATGGCGGGGGATGCTTCGATGATACAGCCAATTCTGGCTTTAAGTTGACCTAAATTCGCGTTGGCGATCGCCTTATCCACCTGCGAGGTTAGCAAATCAACTGAGGAAATTTCAAAGCTTTCTGGCTGGCGAACCCCCACCTCTGCTTTTGCAGGCGTTTCCACATAATACTTATCCACAAAGCTTTGCAGCCCCATATTATAGCCTTGTCCCACGGCTTGGAACCGCCATTTACCATTGCGCTTATAGAATTTCCCAAACTCTAGCGCCCGCTCTTTGTCAAATTGGTCGGTTAGATTATAACGGGCAATCTCTACCTCATTACTGGGATTGTAAAGCCGAATGTAGGCGTCTCTAACTTGACTAAAGTTTTGTCGTTTTTCCTTCGCGTCGTGAATGGTGACAACAATGATAATTTCTTCTATCGCCGGATTAACTTGAGTCAAATCAACTGTAATCGTTTGTTGGTCTGAAGTCCGAGATTGGCGATTGGCTAAATGACGAACTGAACCATCCTGGGACACCAAATTATTATAAAAGACAAAATAGCGCTCGTCTGGAATTTTCCCATCCGCGCCAATCATAAACACCGAAGCATCAATATCGTATGCTTGTCCGCCAACCTGGGTAACTTGCCAACCTAGACCAACAGCGACTTGTTTAACATCCGGTGCAGCTTGGGAAAGGTCAAATCTTTCGCCTGTAACAAGCTGGGTTCCCATAATACCGCATCTCCGTTCCCAGTATTACCTATCCTAGCTTATCCCAGTTTTCCGTTTGTTCCAACTCAGGGAGGGTTCATTCCTGTTTTCTCCTGACTCAAGTTTGAACCAACCCTCCTGAGTCATGGGGTTAATTTTTTTCGACAAGCTGAAGCTGGGCTAAAATCAAGCCAAACCACTGACGCGAATCAGTCCAGTATTTCAGGGTTTTTAATCCCTTAGCTTGTAAATAAGCTTGCATTTGTTGCAGTTCAAATTTCCGAGAGATTTCAGTTCTTAAGGTTTCTCCTGCGGCAAAGGTTGCTTCAATTTGCAACTCGCGGAGATGAATTACTTGGTCTTTCAAGCTGCGAAGATGCATTTCAATTTGGCGAGCATCTTCATTATAAAATGCCCAATGTTCAAACAAGCTCAGATCGAAATTTGCTTGAAATCGACGATTGAGATGATTGAGCAGATTTAAGTTAAACTCAGCCGTGATTCCTTGGGCATCGTTATAGGCTGCTTCTAAGATTTCTTTGGGCTTTTGCAGGTCAACTCCTAATAAGAAATACTCGCCTTCTGTTAGCGTATCAGTCACTTGAGAAAAAAAGCGATCGCACTCATCAAGATCCAAGTTTCCTAGCGTACTGCCAATAAAACAAAGCATCCGAGTTGGCATTTTAGTCGGCGGTAATTTAGTTAATGCTACCTCATAGGTACTCGCCAGCGCATGAACCTGTAAAGAAGGATATTCAGTCAGTAATTTCTGGGCTGTATCTTCCAGCATTCCCGCACTCACATCAATGGGAATGTAGCGCAAAGGAAACTCTAATTTTTGGTAAGCATCCAAGAGAATGCGGGTTTTGGTGGAACTTCCGCTTCCTAATTCTACTAACTCACAAGGTCCAGTCAGTTGGGCAATTTCCGAAGCATATTGCTTTAAAATAGCCGTTTCGGTTCGCGTGGGGTAATACTCTGGAAGCTGACAAATTTGCTCGAACAAATGCGACCCTTTAGAGTCATAAAAATACTTAGGGGGCAAGGTTTTAGGGTTCTGGGTTAGCCCCTGAATAACTTCTAGCCCTTCTGCATGAGAAATCGCTTGAGTGTTCAGAAATTGCTCAAGAGTTAGGCGATTTTGCGAGGACTGATGAGTTGCGAAATTTGAATCGATCCTTCTCACAATAATAAACCTATGAGAGATACAACAAGGTAGCCCAAAATACACGGCTATTTTAGGCTCGAAATCTTATACCTTTGCTAGGATATCAGATACAAAGAATTAACTTAGCGAATCTCGAACGCACCGAAACCCGGCTAGAATTTGCCGTACTCCCGGATGATACCAGTTGCGGAAACTCGAACGCATCCCCCAAGGGCGAGTTGCCCAACTTCCCCCTTTGAGTACCCGATGTTGTCGATCGAAATAAACTTGAGAATAACCCAAATAAGGAAAGCTTTGAAATCCCTCGTAACCGTCAAACCAAGTTGCAGTCCATTCCCAAACATTGCCTAACAAATCGCAAACTCCATAGGCACTTTCTCCGCCAGAATAAGCATTAACGGGCGTTGTTTGTCCCACTGCATGGTTGTGGTTGCAATGGCGGTTTGTGGGAAATTCTTCTCCCCAAGGATAGGTGCGGCTGTGCTGAACTTGGTGATCCCAACGGGCAGCTTTTTCCCATTCGGCTTCTGTGGGTAAGCGTTTTCCGACAAAATTGGCATAGGCTTCCGCTTCGTAATAGCTGATACCGCACGCCGGACGATCTTGGGGTAGATTAGGATGCCAATAGAGGGGTTGATTAACAGGATGGTCTTGCAACCATTGCCAGCCAGCATCCGACCACCACTGGCGAGTTTGATAGCCTCCTTTTGCCATAAAGTCCTGGTATTGACCGCAGGTGACAGGATAGCGGTCTATCCAGTAAGTGTCTAACTCCACCCAATGGGATGGGCGTTCGTTATCCAAGGCAAAACTGGTTTGAGCGCCCATTTCAAACCCTCCAGCCGGAATTTTGACCATTTCCGTGGCTGTGGCTTCGGTTCGGGTAGGCTTCAGGGGCGGAACCGCAGGGCGAGAAGATAGGCGAATCATTTGCAGCACAAAGGCAACGGTTTCGCCATGTTGCACTTCATGCTGAAGGATAAATTGCCAAAGGCGTTCTTGGGTATCTAGGGGGGCAGTTTCTAGGTATTTTAGAACCCGCTGGCGAATGGTCTGGAGATAGTCGCAAACTTCAGCCAATTCTGGAATTTTACCCCGTTGGGCTTTGGGCAAGCCATCAACAGCAAACAGTTGGCGATATTCTGGATGCAGGGGTGATTCTCCGGCACAACGTTCTAAAATCCAATAACTCTCGGTAAAGCCAATATGACCGAGATGCCACCCAATGGGACTAAATTCAGGATGAATTTGCTGTTTAAAGGTGGTACTGTCTACGCCTTCGTATAAGGCGAGAGTACCCAGACGACACTGCTGGAAGTCGCGAGAAAGGGTATCTCTACAAGATGGGGTTGATGCGAGTCTCAAAATCTTCTCCAACGCTGAGGATACTATTTTCAGGACATCGTTCCCACTTTGCCTCAAATAAGGGTTCGGAAGCAATCAGCGTATTGGTAGAAATTTCTGACGGGGTTTGCAGCCAGTAGAGACTGGGGGCTGAGGTGTTGAGGGCAAAGCGAGAGGCGACTAAGCGCTTGCCATCAGAGAGGATAATATTAGCCGAAACCTTGATAGATAGGGGCGTTGCGAGTTCGGTGAGGGTGATGAGGGTTTTGTGCAGCAGGGTTTCTAGAGAGGCATTGGGAAGGGAGTCTCTTGTTTCTTGGAAGAGGGCGAGGATATGCTCGGAGTCGGTGCTTCCCTGGATTTGCTGGTAGATGCTATCTTGGAGGCGATCGCGGATAGGACGATGCAGCGTTTGCCCAAAGTTCTCAATCAAACCATTATGGGTGAACAACAGGCGATCGCGCTTAAACGGCTGACAATTACTTAAATCTACCGCTTGTCCGGCCGTAGCGCTGCGAATATTCGCCATAAAGCAAGAAGTTTCTACATAACGGCTGAGTTCGGGTAAGTTCACATCACTCCAAATCGGTAGGATGTTTTTGTAGATAAAAGGCGATGTCTCCCGTTGGGGATGATACCAAGCCACGCCAAACCCATCAGCGTTAACCACCCCAGAAGTCATTTCACGGGGTTCGTAACTTTGCACAACTAACGAATGTTCCGGTTCATAAAGTAGCGCCTCCAGTTGAATAGGCGCGCCGAGATAAGCCAAAATTCGACACATAGGGAAGAAGGGAGTTGGGAGTTGGGAGTTGAGGGGTTGGGGAAGAAGAGGATGGGGAGAAGAAGGGAATTACAGGTTAATGCTGACTGACTTCTCTACTTCTGGTGAAATTAGCACTCTTTTCTTCTCTCAACACACCTTTTCTTACTCAGCACTAACTTCCCCACTCGGAACTCGGAACTCGGAACTTTCGCACTCCGTTCCCCCCACTCGGAACTCGGAATACCGCTACGCGGAAGCAAGCTACGGAACTTTGCACTCCTTCCCCCACTCAGCACTCAGCACTTTACACTCAGCACTTAGAGAAACACTCAGCACTTAGACGAAACACGTCAGCACTTAAAACAATGGCAACAGAAGCCATTAGGATGGTGGGGTGTTCCATTGGCGATCGCAGCCGGAACCATGCGAGGCGGAACCCCGTTTCTCTTCGTCTCCTTGGGCGAATGCCTCACCGAAAAAAGCGGCAAAATTAACCTCGGTTTAGAACG
>NZ_JASVEJ010000008.1:0-40450 GCF_030285425.1 Geitlerinema calcuttense NRMC-F 0142
CTGAGAAGTATAGGAGTAATTAGGATTCAACCCTGAATTCCTCTTCTTCCCCAACCCCCAACTCCCTAACCTCCCAACTCCCTTCTTCCTTAGCGTTGCTCCCAACCGAGGCGCGTCGGCTGTTCGTAAATGCGTTTTAGGGTATTAATATCTCTAGGGGAAATCTCTACGGGGTCTTGAACTTGCGAGAAGTACATGACATCTTCGGGGGAGGGAGAATGACCCCAGATCCCCAATGCATGACCCAATTCGTGACGAGCGGTTGCTAGGGTATAAATTGCGCTTTGATGGGGACTGAGGTAAATGTCGCAGCGATGCATCGGGGTTGCTGGCGATCGCGTATAGAATTCATAGCGGGTTTCTGCGGTTCTCGCCCGTAAAATTTCGCCTGTTGAAGAGAGTCGCAAGGGCGGACGACGAGACCAGATGCGTATATCGGCGTTTTCTGGACTGTCTACGGGGTTTAAGGGTAAATAGGGGTTCCAGTCCATTACAGCCCGTTCAACCGCCTTCTGCCAAGTCTGAGCGCGGTCTGAGGGGTCTTTGGGGACTTCAATGTAAACGGTAATGGGTAACGTTGACCACACTAAATAGCCCAGCGGGGTGGATTCGATCTCCTCGAAATAATCGCCACTGCGATCGCGCCACTGAGCCAGCGTTGGGGGTAAAGGATGAGCTTGGGGTGGAGGTAGGGCTGGGGTAGCGATCGCCAAAACTGACCCCAAAAACAGTAGGAGAATAGAAGCGATCGCCCACCGCCTCCAGGGTTTAACTCGCCAACCAACCCGCACTTAAAATCACCGTTAAGCCCATAAAGATCGCTGTTAGTACCCAAGTGGTTCGGTTGAGGGTGGTTTCTGCACTTTTGGCAGAGGTAAACAATTGGGCTTGTCCGCCAATTCCCCCAAGTCCATCGCCTTTGGGACTATGGAGCAAAACCAGCACAATTAAACCAATCGCCGATAAACCCCAAATTCCTTGTAAAACGTTATTCAGCATTGTTACAGTCTCACCGTTAACCCAAGAGCCAAATCCCTATCTTAGCGCGATAGACGCACGGGAGAGCGATTTTGCCGGACTTCGTAGGCGGGCGAACCAATCAGCGATCGCCCTGTCATTTCCGGCGGTTGAGGAAGCTTGAGAATCTCTAAAATAGTCGGTGCAATATCGGCTAGGCGTCCGTCAGATTTGAGATTGACTGAGGCCCCATGTCCAGGAATTTTTAAGCCTTCCCCTTCAACCAGGATAAAGGGAACGGGGTTAGTCGTATGCGCCGTCCAAGGATTACCTTCCGCGTCATTCATCAATTCCGCATTGCCATGATCGGCCAAAATTAAGGCAGTTCCGCCCGCTTTGAGGATGCTTTCAATCAGACGCCCCAAACACTCATCGACGGTTTCAATCGCGGTGACGGTTGCCTCTAGATTGCCGGTATGTCCCACCATATCAGGGTTGGCGTAGTTAATCACCACCAGCGAATAAACCTGTTCCGAGATGGCGGCGATCGCCACTTCTGTCACCTCAGCGGCAGACATTTCCGGGGCTTTGTCGTAGGTGGCTACCATTGGACTGGGAATCAGGTGGCGATCCTCGCCTTCAAAGGGTTCTTCTAAACCGCCATTGAAAAAGTAGGTGACGTGGGCGTACTTTTCGGTTTCAGCGGTGCGAAACTGGCGCAAACCGCGCTGGGCGAGGACTTCCCCTAGGATATTACTGAGGTTTTGCGGTTCAAAAGCGACCAATACGGGTAAGGTGGAGTCGTATTGGGTGAAGGTGACAAAGCTGAGGGGTTGAATTTGCGATCGCTCAAAATCCGCAAATCCTGGATCGACAAACGCTTGAGTCAGTTGTCGCGCCCGATCCGGACGAAAGTTAAAAAAGATGACGCCATCATTGGGTTCAATCGCCCCTTGAGCAATTCGCACGGGAACCACAAATTCATCGGTGACGCCTTCAGCATAGGAGGCTTCCATCACCTCTGTCGGGGTGCGTCCGTCGCCGCTTCCGGTTTGAGTCATCACCTCGTAGGCTTGTCTGACCCGATCCCAGCGGCGATCGCGATCCATTGCATAATAGCGACCGCTGATGGTGACAATTTGGCCGATCCCTATAAGAGCGATCGCCTCTTCAATTTTCTTCAGGCTACCAATCCCATCGGTTGGATAGGTATCGCGTCCATCCGTAATGGCATGGATGCACACCTGAGTAATATCTTGTTGTTTGGCAAAACTTAATAACCCCAGGAGATGGTCGAGATGGGAATGCACGCCTCCTTCCGAACACAAGCCCACCAAATGCAATTTGCCTCCGCTAGCGCGAACTTCTTGGCAAACTTTCAGCAGGGCTAGGTTCTCCTGAATTGAGCCATCTTCAAACGCATCGGTAATCCGCATCAGTTCTTGCTTAACAACTCGGCCTGCCCCTAAATTCATGTGACCGACTTCCGAGTTGCCCATTTGTCCCTCTGGCAGTCCCACTGCTTTTCCAGAGGTTGAGATTAAAGTTTTGGGATACGCTGCCCACAGGCTGTTCATGACGGGTGTCTTAGCAGCAGCAATGGCATTTCCATCTGTGGCTTCGCGATAACCCCAGCCATCTAAAATGACTAGCACCACAGGAGAGACAGGTGCTTGTGCCATACTGATTTCACCCTTATGTCGTGTATTTTCTCCGCCAATCATACCATCGACCTATACTAACCCGTTAACAAACCTACAAATTTGTGAAAATCGGCTCAAGATAAGGTTTCCTCACAATACTGTGTTGAACTCGTTAATCAAGAGATAATGTGAAATAACTTCCTATTTTCCCGGAACGCCTGAAGGCGTACCAAACGCAACTCTATTTTGTAATGAGCGATCGAGCAAAGTTGGATCGAGGAACTATGAGCTTATCAATCAAGCAATTAATGGTTTATCTCTGTTTGCTGACCATCGGCGGTGGGGCTGGCTTGCTCGGTAGTCGATCGGGACTCTTCCCACAGCGCGATCGCTCCTCCGCTGTTCCAGGCGTGATGGAACCTCTAATTTCCCATCAAGCTGATACTCCGAGTCGAAACGCCAACTCTAACTTTATTGCCGAGGCAGTAGAACATGTGGGGCCTGCTGTGGTGCGAATCGACGCGACGCGCCGCGTCAGCGCTCAATTACCCGATGCTTTGCGATCGCCCTTACTCAGGCGCTTCTTTGGGGACGAATCCCCCGTACCCAGAGAGCGGGTGGAACGCGGAACCGGATCGGGTTTAATTTTGAGCAACACTGGAGAAATTATAACGAACGCGCACGTCGTTGATGGGGCAGATTTTGTGGATGTGACGCTCAAAGATGGGCGAACTTTTGAAGGTCGAGTCATTGGTACCGACCCCGTTACAGATATTGCCGCGATTAAAATTAATGCTCAAGAGTTGCCAACCGTTCGGTTAGGAAGCTCTAACAATCTTGCGCCCGGACAATGGGCGATCGCGATCGGCAATCCTTTAGGTTTAGATAATACAGTCACGGCGGGCATCATTAGCGCCATCGGGCGATCGAGTTCCCAAGTGGGCGTTCCTGATAAGCGAGTGCGCTTCATTCAAACCGATGCCGCGATTAATCCGGGCAACTCTGGCGGCCCCTTGCTCAACGATCGCGGCGAAGTCATCGGGATCAATACCGCGATCCGGGCAGATGCTCAAGGTTTAGGCTTCGCGATCCCGATTGAAACCGCCCAACGCATTGTCAGTCAACTGTTTTCCAAGGGACAAGTAGAACATCCCTTCCTTGGCATTCAAATGATTGAGCTGACTCCCTCCATGCGCCGACAAGTGAATCAAGAAGGGGACTTTAACTTTCCCATCGTCGCCGAACGCGGCGTCTTAATTGTGAGCGTCTTAGACAATTCCCCAGCCGCCCGCAGCGGACTCAACCCTGGCGATGTCATCCAAAGCATTGATGGGACTCCCGTCAAAGAAGCCATTGAAGTCCAAGAAATTGTTGAGGCGAGTTCGGTCGGATCGTTGCTCAACGTTGAGGTCGATCGTAATGGACAACGAATGAGCATCCCAGTCCGCCCAGGACCTTTACCCAGAAATTAAAGGGAAGGGCCGTCTAAACGTTCTTCTAACTCCATACGCTGTTCCATGCGGCGCAAAAAATATCCCGTCATCATGGCTGAAGCCAGCAAGCCTGCTAAATTCTCGCGATCTGTCACAATTTGCACATTGAAATGATCGGATGGCAACATCCCCACCAGTCCGTGAACGTTCTGGGAAATAATTTGTTTGATTTCTGGACTCGCCGAACGAGCCACCCGCGCTAGCAGTTCGGGACTTTGGTGTTTCAGGTATGTCAGCAACTGATTGACTTGCTCTTCACCTTCATTGGCACCGAAAAAATCTGTGCTGTCCGGAGGAAAAACCATGAGAAATCTCAGTCTGTATGAGTCTACATCCTCCATTGTGACATTTGTTTTCTTCCCTGTACTGGCCTAAGCGCTGAATTCCCCCGAAGGGAAGGACATTTCTAAGCTGAATCTGCTGAGAGATCTGGATCTCCCACCTCTGTAACAGCAGGCGAAGCGATCGCTCGCTTTAGGGGGTGAGGGAGTTGATCGAGTTGAAAATATTGATGAAACTTGTCGGTGACATGCAACCAGTAGGAACGCCCATCGGCTTGTCGTCGCCGCCGCACAAAGCCTAACTGCACCAATTCGCCGACATGTTGGTAGGCTCCGCTTCCCCGGAGGTTGACTAACTCGGTTTGGCTGATCGAACCGCTCAGAGCGATCGCCGCCAGCGTCCGCAGCGCCCCAACTCCTAACTCAGCCGGAACCAAATTATAAATCAACTCTTGATAAGAGTCGCGCAGTTGCAAGCTATAGCCTTGAGGCGTTTCCAGCACTTCCAAGGCGCTATCGCGATGGGCATAGTCCGCCATCAATTCGATTAAGGCATCCTCCACCGCTTCGCGATCGCACTGGGCAAACTCTGCAAGTTCCCCCGTCGAAAGCGGCTGACCTTTTAAATACAAAATTGCTTCAATTGTTGTTGCTAACCGAGACATAACGATCCAAGTCTCACTTTTGATTAATCCAGTTGGCGTCCTGTGAGTTCCACAAAAATATCTTCTAGGTTAGAAGGACGTACCATCAGCCCCGTCTTGTCGGGTTGGGCTTCTAAATAGGTATTGGCTTCTGTCAGCGTTGGGAAAAATAGATACTCCCAGCGATCCCCCACCTGTTTCATCACCAGACCTTCCCCATGTTTTTGCCGAAACTGGGAAAGGGTGCCAAGTTCAATGAGTTTACCACCATCCACGATCCCAATGCGATCGCACAAAAATTCCACCTCATCCATGTAATGGGTGGTTAACAGCATCGTCATCCCCTGTTTATTGAGATCGAGAATAATTTCCCATAGGCGGCGGCGCGTTTGCGGATCGAGTCCCACCGTAGGCTCATCTAAAAATAAAATTTGCGGTTGGTGCAACAGCGCCCTGGCAATTTGCAAGCGCCGCTTCATTCCGCCTGAAAGCGTTTTTACCAGGGAATCTTGACGATCGACCAACTCTACATACTCTAGCCATTGCTGAATTTGCGATCGCCGTTGAGAGCGGGAAAGATGGTGCAGGCGGGCATGGAATTCCATATTCTCCCAAACCGTTAAATCCATATCCACGCTGGTTTGCTGCAACACCACCCCAATGTGTTGCTTCACCCGATGGGCTTCGCGGACGACATCATACCCCGCTACTGTAATTTTGCCTTGGCTAGGGCGAGTCAAGGTAGTCAGCATCCGAATTGTCGTAGATTTGCCCGCCCCATTGGGCCCCAATAAGCCAAACATCTCTCCAGAGGCAATCTCAAAGGAGAGATGATTCACAACTGGCACCTGATTAAACGATTTACAAACGTCTTCTAAAACAACAGCGGCACCCATAAACACGATTTCACATCATTTTTAACCGATGTTAGCATTTTGGCCTATCGCCATTCGCTGTCCGCGAGGGCTTGTTGCACGAGGGTTTTCGTGTCGAGGGTTTCCATTTCCTCCAAGGTTTGCCAACCCGGTACCCAGAGGGATCGATCCTGAAGCTGTTGAGCATTCATCCAGAAACGCACCTGGGGATCGCACGAGGCTTGCATCTCTGCAAAGACCCATCTGCCTTCGTTTTTGCGATTTTTAACCTGAAAATGCCGCCAGCCCCAAGTCTTTTGTTGGGCAGTCCATTTAGAACCCACCAAATAGGGGAATTTTTGTTTCTTTGCCATCATCTTTAAAGCGTCTTAGATTTAGCGCGATCGCTCAATAGGTAAGCCGCTACGCCTCCGCCAATAAAACCAAACAGGTGGCCTTCCCAAGAAATCCCCGGAACCGTGGGTAAAACGCCCCACAGCAGGCTGCCATAGAAAAAGCCAACGACCACAGATAAAAATATCGTGACAAAACTGCGCTCAAAATAACCCCGCAACAGGAGAAAGCCCAAGTAACCAAAGATGACGCCACTCGCGCCAATGTGAAAACCGGACGAACCGAACAACCAGACGCCTAAGCCGCTAATCAGCAAGGTAATGGCACTGACAATGAAAAAATCGCGGGTTTCTTTGAGCATCACTAGCCAACCTAATGTCAGGAACGGCAGGGTATTGGCGATTAGGTGATTGAAACTTCCGTGTAAAAATGGAGCCAACAAAATCCCGCGCAACCCGATGGGGTGGCGGGGTAAAATACCGAAAGTGTCGAGCTGCCCTTGAAAAACCATAACGTCAACAATTTCTACGATCCAGAAGATTGCGACCAAGGTTCCGAGGATAAGCGCTTGGCTTTTCAGTTCTTTGGCGATCGCATTAGTCTCATCTTGGCGATCCATTCATCCACCTCAAGCTAGATTAGGAGCTGATTCATGCTCTTTTCAGATTAGCAACTCGACCGACCCATCGACGAGGGTTAGAATGAAACGCATTCCGTCGATTCGCGCCCCCATTATCCGTAAAACTACTGCCTGCTCTGTGCCCCGCCTGAAAGATTCAGTAATCTTCTCTAGAGAATCTAAGCGGAATCTTTGGCACAGTTTTAGTAGTAGACAAAAGCGTCCAGCACTCCGATACTTCCTTCTGCGTCGCAACGGTTCTAGGTAATTTGATTTTTATGAACAAGATGTTTCGCTTCCCCCTGTGGTCCTACCTCAACCAACCGCTGTTTAGCTCTTCTTACAAAGCCGTTTTAAATCCACGTCGGTTTTGGTATATCTATCAAATCTATTGGCTAGAGCGCTGCTGGACGATGGACGGGAAACCGGAAGAGCATCCCCGCAGCTAGCGCCTTCTCCTGGGTTGGGGAGTTGAATTGCGCTTTTGAGATTCCGGAATGAAGATTCCTCTAGTGAAAAGGGAATTCAGACAGCACCGTTTTTCCGTTCGCTCGTTGTTCGCGCTCAATAAGATTTAGCCGCTTGTAGGTTAAAGTTGCACCTTCTAGCGATCCATTGCGAGTAGGGCTTTTTTTGAGGACGGCTGTGTTTTAACTTTTCGAGGAGAGAATCGAAATCATGGTATCAAACTCTGCGTCCTATTTGAATGTTGCCAAAGGCGCAACTTTAGAAACGCTATCCGCAGAAGTTTCCGCTGGGGCTGATTCGCCCGATCTCCTAGCTTTGTTGGGGCAAGTTGAAAGTCAACTCTATCACTCCGAAGTGTATCGCCGTTGTCTGAAGAGTTTGCGCGGAATGCTAGGAGAAACGGCAAGCAATGCTCAAATGCTATTTAAAGCCATTGGTCGAGAAGCGATTCGACTAGCTCTACAGGAATTTAGCCAACATTATGCCAACGCTGAGTCTCCTCAACCGGCGATCGCCGATCGACCTGCCCCTCCGCCCACTTGGGTTGCCATTGAGGAGGAGCCTTCTACAGCCGTCGTTGCCCCTCAAACTACTAGGGTTGTGCCTTCCACAATGCCTGATATTTTGGGTTCAAAACCGCAAAAACGCCTTTCAAAAACCGAACTTGCCGTCCAACAAGCAGAGCAGGAACGTCAAGAATGCTTGCGCTCAATTGGCGAACAATTGCGAAAAGCCCGTCAAGCGCGATCGCTCTCTTTAGCCCAACTCCATTCTCAAACGCTTATTCCCCCTCACCAGCTTGAAGCGCTGGAATTAGGACGCGTCGAGCAGTTACCCGAAGATGTATACGTGCGCGGATTTATTCGCCGTATTTCAGCAGTTTTAGGCGTTGATGGACAGCGGTTGCTAGCCGATTTACCGGCACCCGATCCGGTGAGATCGGCGATCCCATCGTGGTATCATCCGCCAACGACGCATCAGTCGGGGTTCTACTTGAATACGGTTCATCTCTACCTGGGTTATTCGGCGTTAATTGCTGGGGCTGTGGGAGGGCTGGCTTGGCTGTCGAACCAAACCGCGCCCGATGTGGGTTACGAAGCCGAACCGATCGTCCCCACAGAAACTGCGAACCCGACTAGTCAACGCGATAGCGGTAGCAAGCCCGGTTTAAGAGCGAGTCAGTCGGGTGGAATTGCCGGTTCCGATCTGGCTCCACCGGAAATGCTACCGTCTTTTTAGCTCACGACTAAGTTATCGCGGTGAATCACCGTTTCTGCGCCTTCATAGCCAAGAATTGCGGGAATTTCATCGGAGTGATGGCCGCGAATCTGCTTGAGTTCGGTGCTGCTATAGTTGACAAGGCCTCTGGCAATTTCTTTGCCAAGCGGATCGCAAAGCTGAACGGCGTCAGAGGGTTGAAACTCGCCACTCACTTGGAGAATTCCCGCTGCTAATAGGGATTTACCGGCTTGACAGATGGCCTTTACGGCTCCAGCATCTAGGACTAATTTGCCCGCCGGAATCAGACCGTTGGCGATCCAGCGCTTGCGAGCGTTCATGGGGCGCGGTTGGGCTTCAAATTGGGTGCCGAGGGGTTCGCCTTGGAGAATTTTGAGGATATTTTCTGGGCGCTTACCTTCGGCGATCGCAGTCCTAACGCCAGCGCTGGTGGCAATGCGGGCGGCGGTGATTTTGGTCGTCATGCCTCCGGTTCCCCATTGAGAACCGCGATCGCCGGTTTGGACTTGGAGTTGTTCGAGTTGCTCGATGTTATTCACTAAGCCGATCGGTTGAGCGTCGGGGAATTGGCGCGGATCGGCGGAGTACAGGCGATCGACATCGGTGAGTAAAAACAGCCAGTCTGCCTCAATTAAGCTGGCTACCAAAGCGCTGAGGGTGTCGTTATCGCCAAATTTGAGTTCGTCAGTGGCAACGGTATCGTTTTCGTTAACGATGGGAATGACGCCGAGGTTGAACAGTTCGGTGAAGGTGCGGTAGGCGTTGAGATAGCGAGATCGCTCCATGAGATCGGCCCGCGTTAGCAACACTTGAGCAATGGGTTGTTGCAGCGAGGTAAATAGGTCATCGTATACGCGCATCAGCCGTCCTTGACCGACGGCGGCGATCGCCTGTTTGCGAGACATGGTGCGGGGGCGTTCGACTAAACCTAAACGGGCGCATCCCACCCCAACGGCACCGGAGGATACTAAGACGACGGCGTGTCCTTGGCGTTGGAGTTGGCTGAGGACTTCAACTAAGCTGGCGAGCGTCGCTAAGGCCAAGCTGCCCGTTTCTGGACGCGTGAGGCTGGAAGTCCCAATTTTGACAACAAGGGTTTGAGGCATTGCAAGGCGTTCGGGAAGTGAAATAAGATTAAAGGTTGCCATCTCAATTGAACTTCCCTTAATTGTAAAGCGCCAGCCCTTCTATCGATTGAGGGCTGACGCTTCACTTAGATATTTATGAGGTTTTATTTTTAGGGTCTTTATGTTCGCTGACCCCATTTGATCTATTTCTATTTTGCCCCCGAATTGAGGTTTTCCCGGATCTCGTAATGTTTTCTTTATGTTTCCAAAGCTCAGGATTATTCACGATTTGTAAAGATTTGTTCTTTTGGGGTCAGGGAGGCTCCTAACGCTTGAGAAATCATGACTTCCAAGGATCTCAGGGGACTAGAACTCGCCGCCGCGCCCGGATTAACCATCGGTTCGACCAGAATGGTAAACAAACCTAAGCGATTTCCGGCCAGCACGTCAGTAAATAGGCGATCGCCAACCATCGCAATTTGTTGGGGGGGCAAATCCATTCCCTGAGCGGCTTGTCGGAGCTTGCGCCGCGAGGGTTTGCCCGCCCCCATAATGTAAGGTAAATCTAAAGCCTCAGCAATTCCCCGAATCCGAGGCTGGTTGATATTATTACTGACCAGCCACAGCTTGGCGACGGAACGAATGTTTTTAATCCACTCCTGCAACTCGCTAGAGGCCTGAGCCGACTTAATAGGCACCAAAGTATCGTCTACATCGAGGATCAGCCCCTTGAGGTGGTAGTGTTGTAACACCTCCGGGGTCAGATACAAAATGGGCTTCCCTAGCACTAAATCGGGTTGTAGGTGACGATTCCAAGTCATGGTGTTGAATGTTTACTCCGTGGTCAACTCATTACCCGCTTGAGGTTGACGATTGCTTAACTCTCGTTCAACTTGCGCGATCGCGCGGTTATGTTCCTCCAGGGTACGACTAAAAATATGCGTCCCATCATAGCGAGCCATAAAAAATAAATAGTCCGTTGCTGCCGGATTTAACGTGGCCTCTAAACTTGCCACTCCCGGACTTGCAATCGGCGTCGGTGGCAACCCAGCATTCAGGTAAGTATTGTACTCCGAGGGGGTCTGTACCTGGCGTAGGGTCAGCGGTTGCTCTTGAGTTTGGCGAATTCCCAAACCATACTCCACCGTCGGATCGGCTTCCAAGCGCATCCCGCGCTGGAGTCTTTGCGTAAACACGCCTGCAATCAATCCCCGTTCTTCGGCAACCACAGACTCTTTTTCCACAATACTGCCCAACGTTACCCACTCCAGCAACGACAAATTCGTCTGTCCTTGTCTCTGTTCGTAAACGGGTAAAGCCACCTGCTCAAACTGATACAGCATTTGCCGAATCACCAACTCCGGTGTCAGCACGCCATCCGCTAACTGATAGGTATCGGGATACAAAAAACCTTCTAAATGGGGTAAGTTCGGCGGCAGCCATACAAAGTCGTCATCGGGGATCTGTCGAGTTGCGGCTAAAAACGCCTCAGCACTGAAAAATCCCCGCGCCTCAAAATACTCCGCCATTTGCTTGAGCGACCATCCTTCCGGGATGGTGTAACTCAACTGCACAACCTCACCGGCCCAAATTTTTGAGGCAATTTCCGACAGAGATTCCGCTTGAGATAAAGCGTAAGTCCCGGCTTGGAACTCGCCCCGCGTTTCGGGAGCCATTCTAGCTCTTAAGCGCAACCACCGCGCCCATAAATTCCAAGCCGACGCCGAACGAATCACACCAATCGCCTCTAAATCCCTGCCAATTTGCTCAATGGAAGTCCCTAGGGGAATTTGAACTTGAATGGTTGCCTCTTCCAGATTGCTACCTGGGAGTTGTACCGGAGCTTTTGCCCAACTCCACCAAGACCAGCCTTGCCAGCCTACAATCCCTAAAACGGCAGGGAAAAAAATGAGATAAAACGACCATTTAGAAAGGCGACTTGCAACTGTCATTGAACTCAACTCGCGTGACAACTTCCACAGCAGGGTTATTCTAGAGCTTCAAACAACTGATCTTCGATCTGAGGGAGCAAGGGTTCAAGGCGCTGCAACTCCTCTACCGAGAGCAATTCTGGTTCTCCATCTTCATTCATCCGGGCCAAAATGAACATTGGATCGAGCGGTGCAAAAATTTCGTACTCCTGCCGATCGTAGTAGAAGCTGGCCAGAGACTGAAATTCTTCCTCGTCCTCGTTGTCGATTTCCTCTTCTTCTTCTTCTTCTAGGTCGAGATCCGGAATTTCGCCCACCACTGTGAGGGTGACTGCCGTGCGCTTCAGCGTCAGATTCTGTTCTGCTAAAACGGCTTTAGCCAGATCGAACAATCGATCGATTTCTTCGTCAGAATCCACAGGAGTCGGGGCTTCGCGGTCTTCAAGCCATGCAAAGATTTCTACAGGCGTATCCACAGGTAACAACAAGGCATAATCCTGGTTATCCACTTCTAGGCTGTGTTCGACATAGCAGACCAACTGGCGTCCAGCTTCGTCAATCACTGTCACAGTTGGGGTATCTACATCGAGATTATCGTCATCCATCGGGCGAGGTCTCCTTTGTCATGAGCGAGGCTTGCTAGACAGCAAGCTGCAAATTTTGTCATCTTCAAGAGTATCGCTTTGGGAGTTCCCTAGCCCTTATTGAACAGATGCAGGGTAGGGAGCTTTTACTGCGAAATCGGAATGTGTAGGCGATCTTCCTGGCGGCTTTGGGTGCTGACCTGACCCGATTTGATGCCTCATTTGTGGGTGGTCTAGGTCACAAGAGCGATCGCGCAGCCCGTGCGTTCTCAATTAAGCATCCAACAAACCCATCAAAAAATACCGACCTACTCCATAGAAGTTTTCCCCCGCTACCCCCGTAGAACAGACGGCGTTCAACTGTTTGAGCGAGAATTCTCTAAGTTTCGATTCTCACGGGTTCTCACTTGCTGATGTTGCTTGCACTGTTGCCCGCACCTTTAAAGATGGGGTAGTTTAAGCTCAAGCAACCGAGAGTGATTCGGTGTCCTGATTTTATCATTTGGGCGGTCACAACCTCTCCTATAAATCCTTAATTTTCAGGTTAATTTTAGGCGGAGCGAACTCGCTCAAATCCCTTGAAGAAGCCCCTCTATCCCGCATGAATTCTTTGATTACAGTATGAGGTTCGAGAGATTCTTCTGTGAACCCTCAACAGGTGACAGAATTTTTTTAGAAGGCAGTAAAATGCTGAATCCCTAGAGAAAATCGAGAGCGCTGATTTCAAATTTTGAGTCGCCTCAGTTTGTATTGAACTTAAAACTCCTCGTTTGTAACTATCTCTAATGGCGGATTTTTTGGAGAAGTTCTGCGCCGTTCGTCTAGCCATTGCTGCAAGATCAAAGCAGCCGCTTTGCGATCGATTAACGCTTTATGGCGGGAGGGAGAAAGCTTTTGGGTGATGAGCAACTGTTCGGCTTCTACTGAAGTCAGGCGCTCGTCAATATACTCTACAGGCAGTTGTAAGGCTCGTTCTAGGCGAGCAGCATATTTTTGGACGCGCTTTGCCTGATAGCCGAGGGTTCCTTGCAGCGTGTAGGGGAGACCAACGACTAGGACTTCAACGTGTCGCTCTTGGATAAGCTGGCGCAAAGCGGCAATATCTTGCTCAAACGAAGTTCGCACCAAGGTGGTTAACCCTGTGGCAATCAGTCCGGTGCCGTCACATCCCGCAACACCGATGCGTTTTTGACCAATATCCAAACCCAGGGCAGAAATGCGACTCACACCTTATCCCTCATCTGGGCGAACGCTACGAGGGGGCGGTGGGGTGGGATCGTTTTTGGCAGGGGGAGTGGCAGGACTTGCGCCATTATTGGGTAAATGGGTGGATTCAGCGGCGGCTGGGGGAGTGTTTAATAAATCGGGGTTGGTTTCTGCGGGCAACGGTTGCAGGGACATCCGACCTGGAACGGGCTTGCGGGTGGGTTGCAAGCTTTGCAGGACATCAGAAAGCTGCAATCCTTCTAAGGAAACGGGTTTCGATTCTCGCAGTTTGTGCCAAACTGAGCGCGACATCATCATGGTGTGCTGAACCCGCGTTGCGCCGAGACGCTCTAGATATTCTTCGCGTTCGGGTTGGTAGTCAGCCGAGGGGATCAATAGAGATTGTTCGGGAAAATCTTGGACGATGCGGGCCATTTGCGACAAGATTTCGGGGTACAGCCAAGTGTAGGCGGGGTGGACGGTGAGCTGGGCAACATAGGGCGCAGAACCGTCTTTGTGAATTCTGACTTGGAAGTAGCCGATCGCAGCTTTGCGGACTTGTTCAAAGACGTAGCCGCTGACGACTTCTGTACGAGAGAGCCATTGCTGCATTCCCTGAATGAGCGATCCAAGGAGGCTGGTTTTAAAGTCGTCAATATGGCGATCGTAGACTTGGCGCACGAGAGGCGGCATGGCGACGGTATCGAGTTGGTAGAGCAACTGGGCGTCGGCATTGCTGACGGGCAGAAGATTGGGTAAGTCTGGCTCGCGTTCGGCCAGTTGTTGCAAGAGGGCAGCGTCAACGGCCCAGTAGGTTTGCTGGGCGAGGGGCTGAAACCCGTTTTGGCGATAGAGCGCGATCGCATCTTTTTCGTTCACGTCCACTTCTAACAGCCAGGTACGGGCCTCGCGGACGGCTTGCAAGCAGTGGCGGACAAGCTGCGAACCAATCCCTTGACGCGAAGCCGCCGAGTTAACCGCAACCCGATGCACGCGCCAAGTGCTGCGCGTGCGGTTAAACGGGGAAATTTGAATCATGCCGACGACTTGGTTTTCCTGTTCGGCAACCTGAGCGTAAAATTGATATTGAAAGGGGTTGGGAAACCAGCTTAAGAGTTTAAATAAACCGTACCAACGGCGAATTTGCTGGACTTTCCCTTCCGAGTTCGGCGTACTCAAAGCTGTGGGGGAGGTAGACTCTTCCCCTAAGAGCAATTGTTCAATCGCATCTAAGTCGCGGTATTGAAAAAAGCGAATCTCTGCTTTGGTATTTTGCGGCAGGACGGGAGTCATGTTGGGTAGGGGCACAGGTTTTGCCTCTCATTACAGCCAAGGGCGCAATCTAAGTAAGACTGCTAAGAGCTAGCCTAACTAATTTTTTGGGGTTCTAATCAACACGACCGGGGTTTGCTCGTCGGCGTTGCCTGCGGGATTGCTAATTAGAGCTTGTTCCAAAATGTTAGAACTCAGATCGCGGGTTGCTGCCAATATCTTAACTGCTTTCAAGTCGTTCACGTCTACAATGGCCGCCGAGAGTCCGGTTTCTTTTTGGATGCGGTTAACGACGGCTTGCGGGTTTTCCGGGCCGTAGACGATGAATTGATCGTAAGGGGGTAAGCTGCCGGTTACGTCATCAATTAACCGCGCTTGTTCGCCCGCGAGTTGATAAAAGACGCCTGGTTTGCGAAGAATGGCTTTGGCGATCGCGCCAACGATAAAGGCGAATAGTACGCGCCCTGCACCTTCTACTTCTACCAAGGATTGCATCCCGCAGGCGGTGGCTAAACTGGAGGTGGGTAAAAAGTAGTAACAAATCCGTTTAGCGACCCATCCCGGTTTCAGGGTACTGGGATGGCGCATTCGACCTTGCATAATAGCGATCGGGGTTTCGCCAATGGTGACAATATCGCCCGGTTTGGCGTGGGGAAGAACGTAGCGTTTCACCATCTCCACCGGATCGTCGAGGTTTGTCAGCAGGTGGGTGCGGATGGGAAATACATCTCCGACGCTCGTTTGCCGTCCTTTGGGGAGAATCTGCGGATCGGGATATTGCAAGGGATAAATAATATGACCCGTTTTAGGAATTCTGCCTTCTGGGCCGTAGGTGAGGTAATGAACTTGTATCCAAGCGGTTTGTAACTGGCTCAAGTCTGGCCCGGTAATCTCAATGGCGACTTTGAGACGGGTGGTTTTGCCAACTTTGACAATATAGCCAAACCAGTAGCCATCGGCACGGGCAGGGGCATCTGGGTGTAGGGGGGTGACGTGGATGTGCGATCGCACTTCATCAAGCGGCCCGGATGAGAGTAACTTCACTTCGGCCGCGAGTTCCGGCACCATAATTTCTAAACGCCGCGTGCGGTTAATTAATTCCAACTCGCCGATCAACCGATAGCGGTTGGTCTGTTGAATATCCCACGTCCATTCACCGGGCGTCAGTTCTAGCTGGTTGCCGGGACGCTGGCGAAATTGCCACTCAAACAACACCACGAGGAGGGCGATCGCGCCCAAAAAGACCCCTAGGAGGATTGGCCAACCCATAATTGATATCTTCTCCTGTACTCTCAGACCTGATTTATATCAGAGTTTGGTTCAAAAAACTTCCGGCCTTTTCCGGCAACTCTGGGGAAAACTTCTCGCCTTACCTCTTTACAGTGCTTAATATTTTGTAAAATAATGATTCAAACTGTGCCGCGTAACTTTACCCAGAACCCGGAAAATTTTGGGTGAAAAATAGCTTCTAAGCCTCACGGCATTTAGACTTAGACAAACTTAGCTCGCTGGCAACCCCTAAGCAGTTTGGCAAATCTTTGTAAACTGTTAGGAAACGCCTAGCCGGAATGACCGCGAATTGAGGAGTTTTATGAAACAAGTATTGCTAGCAGAGCGCTTCTGCTTAATCGGTCACATTGTTGCCCTCGTGTTTGGTTTGGTGGGCTTGTTAGTCATCCTGCCCAACACAGAACTGATTATGAACTTACCTCCCATCGGACAAACCGCCATGCAGTGGAGCATGGCAGGTGGGGGAGTCGCGTACATCATCCTGGGTGCGATCGCCGTAGCCCTGTACGCTTACCGCATCCTCGGACTTGGCCCGTGGCTGGCGTTTATGGTGCCTTCGGTTGCCATTTCCCTAAGTAGCGAACTGCTCGGTACTAGCACCGGATTTCCCTTCGGTCATTATCAATACCTCAGCGGCTTGGGGTATAAAGTCGCGGGTTTAGTTCCCTTCACCATTCCCCTATCCTGGTTTTACCTGGGCTTAGTCTCTTATTTAATTGCCCGTTCTGGGTTAGAAGCCCGTAAAGCACCCCGCTGGCTGGCTTTCCCGGCAGCGATCGCCCTGGGTGCTTTGTTGCTCACCTCCTGGGATTTCGTCCTCGATCCAGCAATGAGCCAAACCATGACCCCCTTCTGGACGTGGAAGCAACCCGGCGCATTCTTCGGGATGCCCTACCAGAACTTTGCGGGCTGGATGGGAACCGGAGTCATCTTTATGAGCGTGGCAACCCTATTGTGGAAAAAAACCGAATTGGGCTTAACGCGATCGCAACTCAACTTCGCCTTAGTCGTGTACTTAAGTAACTTTGCCTTTGGCGGCATTATGAGTTTAGCGGCCGGCTTTTGGGTTCCAGTGGGCTTAGGCGTCCTAGTCGGCGTCGTTCCAGCAGTCGCGCTTTGGTGGGCAGCCAAACCCAGCTTAGGCGAAGGCAATACCGTTTTACGCGCCAACCAACGGGAAGTCACCCCCGCTCCTCTCAAAGTGGCCGCCAAGTAGTGAGTGCATCCGTCGTGATAGACCGACCAACCATCCAGGGGGCGTGCGAGCTGCTGTTACTCCTCATTCAACTTCCCGCGATCGCGCTGCTGCTGTCTCGCTTGCTCAAAGGCCCCACTCGCTATCCGCCCATTCAACCGCGCCCATCCCAACCCCAAGATATCGGAACCGTTAGCGCCGTCGTTCCCACCCTTAACGAGGCTCAACGGATTTCTCCCTTGCTGGTGGGGTTAAGTCGGCAAAGTTACGAGTTGCGAGAAGCGATCGTTGTCGATAGCCACTCCCAAGACGGTACCCCAGAACTAGTTAAAGCTGCCGGAGAGCAAGATCCTCGGTTTCGGCTCATTCAAGATGACCCCCTGCCCCCAGGCTGGGTGGGGCGTCCGTGGGCCTTGCATACGGGTTATCTGGCGAGCAACCCAAAAAGCGAATGGATTTTAGGGTTAGATGCCGATACTCAACCGCATCCCGGTTTAGTGGCGGGCTTGCTAGAGGTGGCTCAAGCCCAGGGATACGATCTGGTTTCCCTGTCTCCTCGGTTTATTTTGAAATACCCTGGGGAACTTTTATTACAGCCAGCGTTATTAATGACGTTGGTGTATCGCTTTGGCCCAACCGGAACCCCTGAAACGCCCGAACGAGTGATGGCGAACGGTCAGTGCTTTTTGTGCCGTCGGTCCGTTTTGGAAGCATTGGGCGGTTGTGCGATCGCCCGTTCCTCCTTTTGCGATGATGTCACCCTCGCCCGGTACGCGGCGCAACAGGGTTACAAGGTCGGCTTTCTGGATGGTTCTCAGGTTTTAAAAGTCCGGATGTATGATGGCGCTTGGGATACCTGGCAAGGCTGGGGGCGATCGCTCGATCTCAAAGACGCTTCGAGTCGTCCCCAGCTCTGGCAAGATTTAGCCTTTCTGTTCGCCGTTCAGGGTTTGCCCCTACCCATGATGGCTTTGCTCCTGTTCTGGCAACTGGGGGGAAGTGCTAGCCCCATTCTCGGCTATGCCTTGGGACTCAATGGCTTTTTAGTCTTCATTCGCTTTGCCCTAGGCGGTGCGATCGCCTCTGCTTACGATCGTCAAGACGCCCAGTATCCTTGGCTATTCTGGTTTTCCCCCCTCGCCGATCCCCTCGCATTTCTCCGCATTTGGCTATCTTCAACCCAAAGTTCCATTCAATGGCGCGGGAGGGAGTATCAAGCCCAATAAAAAGCACTCAATCGCCGCTCTATGCCTTCCTTAGATGAGATCCCCGTTTTATATCTGGGTTTATTGGGTAGTTTGCTGGCTGGTTTAGGAACCGGAGTAGGAGCATTACCCATCTTCTTTTTTAACGAGATTACCCAGCGAGTTCAAGGAATTTTGTTAGGATTTGGGGCGGGTGTGATGCTGGCAGCCACCTCTTTTTCCTTAATTGTGCCTGCAATAGAAGCTGGGGTAGAACAACAGGGAAATCGCCTATTTGCAGCTTTGGTTGTAGCGATTGGAATTTTAATCGGGGGAATTTTTCTTGGGTTAGCCCACCGCTATATGCCCCACGAGCATTTTGTTAAAGGGCCTGAAGGTGCCAGTACAACTCGTTTAAAGCGGATTTGGCTGTTTATTCTGGCCATTACTATTCACAACTTCCCGGAAGGTTTAGCGGTGGGGGTTGGATTTGGTGGCGAACAAATTAGTAATGGAATTGCCCTAACTCTGGGCATTGGTTTGCAAAATATTCCTGAAGGATTTGTGGTGGCGATCGCCCTAGCCACTGAAAAATACTCCCGGCGGACGGCGTTTTTAATTGCCCTCTTCACTGGATTAGTTGAACCAATGGGGGGAATTGTTGGGGCAAGTATTGTCTCAGTGGCTCAAGGCGTTTTACCGTGGGCGATGGCATTTGCTGCCGGAGCAATGCTATTTGTGATTAGCGATGAAATTATCCCAGAATCTCATCGGTTAGGTTGCGAAAAAGAAGCCACTGCTGGAGTGATGATCGGCTTCGTTATCATGATGTTTTTAGATGTGACGCTCGGTTAGCAGATTGTACGTTAAGAAGAATGACCCATGCTTTAATGACTGGCTAATCAACTCGTTCGAGTTGCCAGAGAATTTGATTTCCTTCGCGACGAACGCGGGAAACCACCCAATTTCGCCAAACCCAGTTATCGCCGCGACTGGTGACGGCGCTGGCGTTGACATCCATTAAATCTGCAAGTTCTGAACTGGTGATTAAGTAGCCTTTGCTGGCGACTTCTTCCGCCATTTGCAGGGTTTCCATGAGGTTGCGGAGTTGAGCAACTCTCACTTCACGGGGGGGGTTATCGAGAAATTCCGCTGTCGGTGTGGCAAGTGAATCTGTCATAACAGCATCAAGTGGGACACTACTGGATTGTATCGTTTTGTTACCAGTTGGGTGAATAGAGTTTGAGCTAACTGAATCGACTGATGCAGCTTGGCGCAGGGAGGGCGTTTGGCCGCCTGCGAAGGCTCTGGCGATCGCATCGCAGCGATCGTTACAGACATCATTGGAATGACCCTGTACGTAGCACCATTGCACTTGCTGGGAGTTAAGTCGATCGAGGGTTTCCCAAAGGTCTTGATTTTGAACGGGTTTGCCTTGGGAGGTTTTCCATCCTTTTGTTTTCCAACTAGAAATCCATTGAGTAATCCCTTTTTTGACATATTCACTATCGGTGTATAGGCTGACTGCTTCAGATTGTCCTGAAGCTGCAAGTAGTTTTAAAGCAGCGATCGCCGCCTGTAACTCCATGCGATTGTTCGTCGTTTGAGCCGCGCTACCGCCCATTTCATAAACCGAACCATCGTTAAAGTTAACCACTACTCCCCAGCCACCAGGGCCAGGATTTCCGGAGCAAGCACCATCGGTATACAAGCTAGCAATTTTCCGTTCAACAAGCATGGGAACTCAAGGCAAGGAAATAAATTCCAGGCTAACACGATGCTCCGCATCCATCCTATTCTGAGGGTGGGTGAGAATGTAGTAGCTTTTGTGACATCCTTAGTAGCAATATCGATCCCCCGCTTTTTTCTTAAGGACTGTCTGAGGTGAAAAACTCAGCTTCACGAGAGGGGGGGACGCTAGCAAGATAACCGAATTCAGTGAGTTTGACAAGAATTTTTGCCACGCTTTCAGTAACCGTTTCTCGATCGGTTCGGCATTCAATTTCAGGATTGACAGGCACTTCATAGGGGTCATCAATGCCGGTAAATCCTTGAATTTCTCCGGCTCTTGCTCGTTTATACAAGCCTTTGACATCCCGCGCCTCGCAGACATCTAAAGGCGCATTGACGTAGATTTCCACAAAGTTGCCAATGCGATCGCGCACTTCATCGCGAATATTTTGATAAGGGGAAATGGCAGAAACGAGGACAATCACGCCATTACGAGAGAGTAAATGCGCTACAAAACCAATCCGCCGAATATTCTCATCGCGATCGCTCTTAGAAAACCCCAGTCCTTTAGACAAATTTTTCCGGACAATATCGCCGTCTAACACTTCGATACGATAGCCATTACGGCGCAAAACTTCAGCAACCGCTTGGCTGAGGGTTGTTTTGCCAGCGCCACTTAAACCTGTAAACCACAGCGTTACGCCAGAGGAGTGCATTCCGTTTGTCTCTCCTTAGAGGGTAATGGTAAAAATTGAACCTTTCGGTTGATTGGCTTCTACAGAGATCGAACCTTGGTGAGCTTCAATCACCATTTTGCAAAACGCCAATCCTAAACCCACTTGCGTGACGCCACTCATGAGGGTTCCGACTTCATATTTATCAAATATTCGCTCTTTTACTGCTTCATCAATTCCCGGTCCTTCGTCTAATGTCCGAATCATTACCTGTTGGGGAGGAGGACAATTAAGATACTGGGTTTCTAGAGTAATCGTGCTGCGACGGGGAGAGAATTTAATCGCATTCGAGAGTAAGTTATCTAGAACCCGACTCAGTAAGGACGCATCGGCGAGAATCGGTTGGTCTAGTTCTGGTAGGTGGCTCACCAGGCGTTGATTTCTCGATTGCGCGATCGCCTCAAATTGCGCGATCGTTTTACTCACCAATTGTTTGAGATCCACTTCTACTAAGTTCAAAAGCATCTGTCCTGACTCCATTTTGGCTAGAATCAGCAGATCGTTAATCATACTATTGAGCTGGCGCGCTGCGAGATTAATGGTTTTAACTTTCTCTTGCGTTTTGCCCTCAACCCCATACTGCAAGAGCAATTCGCTACTTAATAAAATACTCGCTAGGGGATTGCGGAGATCGTGGACGATCATGTTGGATAAATCTTCCCGCAGGTGCAGAGTGGCTTCTAGGGCATCATACTGCTGTTTAATCCGCAGCATGGAGCGGACTCTGGCGCGTAACTCCACGCCGCTGACGGGTTTGGTGATAAAATCATCGGCTCCGGCAGCGAAGGCCCTGGCTAAGTCTTCCGGGGCATTGAGTGCCGTTACCATGATGATGGGGATCTGTTGGCAATGCCGCTTGGCTTTAATTTGACGACACGCTTCAATCCCATCGAGTTCGGGCATCATCACATCGAGTAAGATGACATCGGGTTTGATATTCTCTAGCTGTTGGATGGCGAGTTTGGCGCTGTCTAGATAAACAACCTCGTAGGCTTCCCGGAATAAATGAGCTTCAATGACTTCAAATCCAGAGGATTCATCATCGACAATGAGGACTATACTGTTCCGACTCACTGGGTTCATGGTTTAAGCTGGGGGATCAAAGGCAGGTTGCTATCAATCAAAACGATATCGAAATTAATGCTCCCTGTGTACTTCTCGATCTAGAGAGCAGACAAAATTTTAGGAACTTAAATATTGATTAATTTGATGGACTAGCTTTTTCAAGCCCACAGGTTTCGTCATATACTCTTGAGCGCCAGCCGCCAGACAGCGATCGCGATCTCCGGGCATGGCTAAGGCCGTCAGCGCAATAATGGGAATCTGGACGTTTTCTGGATTGGCTCGAATGCGACGAATGGCTTCTAATCCATCCATTTCTGGCATTTGAATGTCCATAAGGATGAGTTGTGGTTTGTATTGAGTGACCATCAAGACGGCTTCTAAGCCGTTTCTAGCCAAACACACTCGAAAACCGTGAATTTGTAGATAGTCGTGCAGTGTCAGAATATTGGCTTCGTTATCTTCGGCGATCAGAATCAGGGGGGGAGTTGCGATCGCTTCGGGTACCGCAGTGACAATCAAGGCAGCTTCAGGGTTGCTAAAGATTTGGGCTAAAGAAGATTGTAATTGCTGGCGGGTAATCGGCTTGACGAGGTATTCATTAGCACCAAGGGCGATCGCGCGTTGGCGTTCGTCTACCACAGAGACAATCAAAATGGGGATATGGCGCGTCTGTGGATGATTTTTCAGTTGAGTTAACACTTCCCAACCGGAAAGATTTGGCAAAATTAAATCTAAAACAATCAAATCGGGGAGATACTGCAAAGCCACTTCTAAAGTCCCTTCACCCCTGGGATGAATGTAGACTTTTGTCCCCAATTCTGATAAGTAACGGGCCACTTGTTTGGCGGCCGGATCGGAGTCTTCAATAATTAAGGCATGATTGATGTTTGCCGAACTTAAAATATTAGGAAGTAAGATCGGAGCCTCCGTCGGCGATTGCGAGGCTTGCCACGGTAAAGAAACAGTAAACGTACTGCCTCGATCGACTTCGCTAACCAGCGAAATGCTACCGCCATGCAGTTCAACAATACGGCGCACTAGAGATAAGCCTAAACCCGTTCCGGCATAGCGACGAGACAGGCTGCTATCGAGTTGAACAAACGGCTGAAAGAGTTTGGGAATATTGTCGGGTGCAATCCCAATTCCGCTATCTTCAACACTGAGGATGAGGGTTTGATTTTCGGGTTGCGCTTCCACCTTGAGCGATATCTGTCCGCCATCGGGGGTAAATTTAACCGCATTACTCAGCAAATTGACTAAAACTTGCCGCATTCGTCGCTCATCTACAGCGATCTCAATGGGTTCATCGGGGATGTCTAAATTGACTTTTAGTTGTTTTTGATGGGCTTGTTGTTTGATGAAGTTAAGGCTAGATTCGCAGAGCGCTTTAACGTTAAGGCGAGTGGTCTGCAATTCCATTTTGCCGGATTCGATTTTGGATAAATCCAAGATGTCGTTAATTAGTTCTAAAAGATGCTGTCCGCTTTTTTCGATGGTGGTTAAAGACCGTTTTTGGCGGTCATTTAAGTCCCCATAAACTTCTTCGAGCAGGGCTTCTGATAGCCCTAGGATCGCGTTGAGAGGCGTGCGTAACTCGTGACTCATGCTGGCAAAGAATTCATCTTTGAGGCGAGTGGCGCGGGCTAACTCGGCATTGATTAAACTAATGCGTTCGCTACTGCGCCGCAAGTCTTCTTCGGCTTGCTTGCGATCGGTAATGTCATAGACTAGCGCGCAAGCCCATAACATTCTCTGGTTTTCATCTAATACTGGGCTAGTGGAAATATTCGTCCAAACAAAATCCCCGTTTTTCGTCTGGAAGCGAAACTCATGCCGCGCGGCGACGCCCTGCTTGCGTTCGGTAAAATTTGCGAGTGCGAGATCGCGATCGCTCTGAACCATAAAATTAAACAACGGTTGCCCGATCATCTCCTCAGTGGGGTAATCTAGCATTCGCGCCATCGCTTGATTGACGTAGGTGGTGATGCCATTGCCATCAATCACCCAAATCCCTTCTTCTGCGAGTTCTACAATCTGCTGATAGCGGGTTTCAGTTTCTTGCACGCGACGCGCTAGGGTTTCATTTAACCGCCGAATTTCGGCTTCGGCCCGCTGGCGTTCTGTAATATCGGTAACAATGCCATCAATGCGGACAGCAACCCCGCGATCGTCGTAAGCCAGCTTGGCGCGATCGTGCAGCCAGCGAATTTCCCCATCAGGTCGGATAATGCGATAGGTAATCTCTTGATAGCCCTGTTCGATACAAACGCGGTTAAAGTTTTCTACCAAAGGGCGATCGCGCCGATCGACCATTTCTATCCATAACTGCGGGCGCTCAAAAAATGCCTCAACCGGATAACCAAAGACATTTTGAACCGCTACGTTCAAATACAGCAAGCGATCGCGTTGAAGCGAGACAGACCAAACAATATCTTCAATAGAACTGAGAATTCCATCGAGGCGCTGCTTGCTTTCAAACAAAGCCTGTTGAATTTGCTTGCGTTCGGTAACATCGCGAATCACAAATTGAGCTGTTAATTGACCCTCATCAATTAACGAACTAGCCGTTGCCTCAACATAAATCGTTTCCCCATCCAGTTTCAAGAGTTTTTCTTCCATCAGGGGAACCGTATAGGGGCGATCGCGCAAACATTGAGTCCGCTGACTAAACGTAGGACGGCTATCGGGGTGAACGAATTCTAGAACCGATTGACCCAATAATTCATCCAGACTATTGGCCCCATAAATTTGTAGCGTTGCGGGGTTGGCGTAGACAAATTGGCCATTTTGTTCGAGAAAAATTCCATCCGGACACAGTTCGATCAACTGACGATAGCGTTCTTCGCGTTCTTGCAACGTTTGTTTCAGGCGGCGCAGCAAATAAGCCGATAGCAGCGATCCCCCGATACCGATCGTCGCGAGGGCGAGAAGGGCGATCGCGCTTAAGTCACGCTGCTGTTGCAAGCGTTGAGTGCGTTGAATATTGAGCCGTTCTTCTTCGTGGAGAAAGCCTTCAATCTCGCTGCGGGTTGCTTGCATTTTCTGCCATCCCGCGAACAAAAGACGGTTTAACTCCAGGGGATCGGGCTGAGAATGGACGAGATCGAGCGTTCTATCGAGTGAATCCAAGCGTTGAATCACTTCGTAGCGGATGGCTTGGAGTTTTTGTTGCTGAGAGGGGTTATCGCTGACGAGATCGTTGAGATCGCTTAAGGTATCGGGAATGGTTTGAATAACGTACTGATAGCGATCGAGAAAGTGAGTTGAGTTGGTTAATAAATAACCGCGAACCTCGGTTTCTGCATCAAGCAGCGCTGTCAGCAGGTGTTGGGTTTCTAGGCGGACTTGCTGAGTGTGTTGTACAGAGGATTCTGTTTTGGTCGTGTTGTACTGCAACCAACCGATAATTGCTAAGGAGCCGATCAAACACGATAAGGGAATCATGACGATCGCGTTTCCCTGCCTTAGCTGAGTTAGACTGCGATTGAGTGGAGAAAAAAACTGGGCAATCTGTCTATTCATCCCGCAAAATGCTACTTTGGCTCTCTTGATGCCGACCCTTGTTCGGTTGTAGCAGATCGACCGACCAAAAGTTAGCACAGTAACAGTTCGCAACTCAAAGAAAAATCTTATCGTTGAGGCTGAGTGGGAACTGGAAAACGACTAGGAAGGCGAATATTTGCCCACGGAATCGTAAATAATGCCCAGATGGAAAAGGCGATCGCAACCATTGCAACCACTGTGCTGGCAATTTTCCATACACTATAGGGGCGATCGCCATGCACTTTCCCGGTTAGGGCGTTCACCATCACCTGATAGCGTTTCTGGCGATAGCGGTAAGCAGTAATCCAAACCGGAAGTAAGAGATGTTTAAAGGTAATTTGGCTATAAGTGGTGGAAATATTGTGAATGCGCTGTTCGTCGCCGCCAATATCCCAGCGGACATCTGAGGTGATGGTACCCGACATGATATTTTTAGCGAGTTGCAAGCCATCTTCAACCGGGACTTGCGATCGCTGGGCTTCAAACCCGGCAAGATAAGAAGGATTATAGGCACACAGAGATTGTTTTAACTCCCAAGGTTCTAAACAGGCGAGGCGATGCGTTTCAATCGACTGCGTACCGGGAACCAACACATCATCAAAAAAGCGCGACACTCGCCCGGATACTGAATGCCAACGAGTATGCTGAACTTGGCGGGTTTTCGTCTCCGTTTCCCCTTGAGCATTGGTTTCAGTATAGGTTTCTGTCACATAATAATGTTCTCCCCGTTCCCCCCGATAGGTACTGTGGGTTTGGGCGTCATAGGTCCAAAACGGGAGATACACCCCTTGCAGCTTTTCCTGTTGCGCGAGTTGTTTTAACTCCGTTGGGGCAAACCAACGACTTTTTAGCCAATCTTGAACCTGCTGGCGGGCTTGTTTTTGGCTAACCTTAAACGGAATTAAGCCTTCGGGTTCTAGAGTTGGGCTGGCTTCCGTCGGTTGCGCCACAATATTCGAGGCACAAAAGGGACATTTCCCGGCCGTGTGGGGTGGTTCAAAGATAAAACTCGCCCCGCAGTCGGAACAGCGGACTTCTAACGCCGTGGTGGAGAGTTTGGCAAAACGGGTTTGGTTTTGATAGGCGTGGGCGTCAAAACTCCGTTCTTCTACCGTTTGGGGGGTCTGAGAAATGGCTTCCTCGCGCCCGCAGTAGGGACATTTCAGCGATGTGGTTCCCGGATGATACTCCAAATCTGCCCCACACCCCGAACAAGGGAATTTTTGAGTGGCGGGTTGAGAATTCATAGAGAGGATGGGGGGATGGGGAAATGGGGGGATGGCATATTCTGTATGAACTCAGCATTCTCTGCGGCACAGAACCTAGCAACGGAACTTTGTATTCTGCACGCTTTAACCTTACTCGGCACGCTGTACTGAATGTTATTCTCCCAAGGATGCTAACAAGGGAGCTAATTCTGCTACATCTCTTGCCCGCACCCACTCGGTTTCGCCTTCGCGTCGGACATTGGTTCGACTGCTTAAGCCTTGTTCGGGTAATTGGTTAATGTTAAAGGGGCCCAGGGATTCGCCGTTGCGGAAAATATACCATTCTCCGCGAGCCACTTGGGGTTGAGGGATGGGGGGCGCAACGGGGGGCGGTAGGATAGAAGCTAATTCTGGCACTTGAACCGCAGGCTGCCATTCTGCTAACCCAGCACGCCACACTAAGGTATCGGCGGTTAGACCTTGTTGAGAGAGTTGGTTGAGGTTAAACGGCCCTAGTTGTTGATTGTTTTTCGCCATGTACCATTGGGCGGTGGGGGGTGGTGGGGGCGTTTGCGGGGTGTGCGGCGTTTGTTGACCAAAAGAGTTGGCTAACTGTTGCCCCATTGCCATCCCGACGCCAAAGTCTAGGGCAGAATTCCCGCCGCCAGGATTTTGGGCAGACTGTTCAACCGCGTTAGCAGCTTGGTATTGGGCATATTGCTGCATATTGCCCAAGACTCCCATTGAGGCGCGTTTGTCAAGGGCTTGTTCTACGGTTTCGGGGACAGAGACATTTTCGATCAGCAGGCCAGAAAGTTCAATCCCTAAATTTTGCATTTCCCCTTGAATGCCGCTGCGGACTTGTTCGCCGAGTTCGCGATAGTGGGCGGCCAGATCGATAATGGGAATTTGCGATCGCCCTAACCAACTGGCAAACGCTGTCACAATGATATTACGCAGGTGATCTTGGACGCGATCTACCTGAAACAACCCATCGGTACTGACTAATTCTTGTAGCAAAGCTGCCGGATCGACAATCCGAATACTGTAATTCCCATAAGCCCGTACCCGAACGACACCAAAATCGGCATCGCGCAGCATAATCGGGTTAGACGTTCCCCATTTCAGGTTAGTGAACTGTTTGGTATTAAAGAAATAGACTTCTGCTTTAAATGGCGAGTTGAAGCCATAGGGCCACCCTTGCAGCGTACTCAGGATGGGTAAATTTTGGGTGGTCAGCGAGTACATCCCCGGTCCAAAGACATCAGCAATTTGTCCTTCATTGACAAAAACCGCCGTTTGACCCGGACGAACCGTGAGTTTTGCGCCATTCTTGATCTCGTTCTGAAAGCGCTCAAACCGATACGCTAGGGTATCGTTGGACGGATCGAGCCATTCGATAATATCAATGAACTCGCCGCGAAGCTTACCAAAGAGGCTCACGCTGCTCCCTCCTATGAATCTACAACTGCCTAGGGCTACCTACTTTAAAGGTGCCATAAGTAACTTCAGCAAATCCACATCAATTTCAGAAAAATTCTCCAAAGCAAGAAGTAGCTTTAGGGGTAAGCCTCGTCAATTCTTACCCCTCAATCTCAGTTTCTTACTCGTTGTTAGAGGTTTCTTGTTCTTTTTGTAATAATTCTTCTTTTGAGTTTCCCCAGTAGGCGCTGTAGGTCCAAACTTCATTGTTATTCTGAGTTTCTACAGACCAGCGATAAATGGCGGATTTGGGATCGACTCCTACTTCAATTAGCTTTGCACCCATATAATATTCCATTTGGCGCTTTGTCATATCCTTGACGCCGCTAGGCTTATTTTTGCCGATGGTTCGGGACATATGCGCTTGTGTCGGTCTTGGCATCTTCTTTTTGTACGGGCAAATAGAGTAATTCCCCGATTCTAAAATCTCTCTGGGCTTTTAGCTAGTTGAGATTTGCGGTAGCTTGAGGGTTATTCGCCTTCATCCGGTTCGACTCCCAAGGCGCGTAACTGTTCGGCGAGTCGTTCGGCGCGTCGCTGTTCTCGTTCGGCGCGTTGGCGTTCCTGTTCGGCGCGTTGCGTTTCCTGTTCGCGCAGTTGGGCAATTTCTACAAAGGTGAGAAAGCGTTGTCCGTTGGGATGATAGATTTCTAAAGTATCAGAGGTCAGTTGAAAGCGAATCTCTAAGCGAGGACTTACCCAACCGTTCATCTCTTCAACCACTTCAAAGACGTTACCCGAACGCAGCCAGCCAATTAACTCATGGGTATCTGGGTCATATACGTAGTATTCTTCAACGCCGTAATGTTCGTAGAATTTGAATTTGTTGAACATTTTCCGGAGGCGATCGCCCGGAGATACAATTTCAAAAACCACCTGGGGTGTAATATTGTCTTCTTCCCATTGGCGATAAGACCCCCTATCCCCTTTGGGTCTGCCAAAAATAACCATTGCATCAGGGGCTTGGCGAATTTTATTGTCACCCTCCACGGGATACCATAACAAATCGCCTGCAACAAACACATCGGGACGATCTGCAAACAAGAGTTCTAAGTTTTCTTTAATGACCACTATCCAGCGAAACTGTTTGGTATTGTCTGACATCGGTTGACCGTCGCTGTCGGGGTAGATAATCGCAGGATTTGGCTTGAGGTGTTGTACCATGCTGCTGGGTTTGTGGCTGGAGTTGTTTTTATTGTAGCGATCGCGCCTTAATCTTCCTCAAAATCCGGTTCAACGCCTAACGCCCGTAACTGTTCGGCTAACCGTTCGGCGCGTCGCTGTTCCCGTTCAGCCCGTTGGCGTTCCTGTTCGGCGCGTTGGCGTTCTTGTTCAGCGCGTTGGCGTTCCTGTTCGGCGCGTCGAGTTTCTTGGGCTTGCAATTGGGCAATTTCAACAAAGGTGAGAAAGCGTTGTCCGTCGGGACGGTAAATTAAGAGCGTATCCGACATCAGTTGAAAGCGAATCCCTAAGCGGGGACTCACCCAATTCTCCATTGTTTCAAGCATTTCTAAATCGGACGCCGAACGCAGCCAACCGCTGAGTTCATTATCATCTGGGTCATAGAGATAATATTCTTCAATCCCATAACGTTCGTAGAATTTAAACTTTTGAATCATTTCTTTCGGGCGATTTCCCGGAGAAAGGATTTCAAACACCACCTGGGGGGCAATATTTTCCTCATTCCACTGGCGATAGGAACCTCTATCCCCTTTGGGTCTACCGAATACGACCATTGCATCGGGGGCTTGACGAATTTTATTATTCCCTTCCACGGGGTACCATAACAAATCGCCTGCGACAAACACGTCGGGATTATTTGCAAACAATAATTCTAAGTTTTCCTTGATAACAACGATCCAGCGAAACTGTTTCGTATTGTCTGCCATCGGTTGACCGTCGCTGTCAGGATAGATAATCGATTCTGTGGCGATTTGTTGAACCATAGCACGAATCAGGGTTAGGGGTGGATTAGCCTCATTGTAACGCCCGTAAAAAAGGCTGCCCTCGCGAGTGAGAACAGCCTCAGTTTGTCCTAATTTTCGATAAGGTTTTAGACGGGTTGAACCACCTTGTAGGGCTTGGTGAGTTTGTCGAGTTGTTGGACTAACAAGCTGAGGAATAGACCGACATCGGTGACGACGCCGACGGATTCCACCGAACCGCGATCGCTCAATTTTGTCACAACGGCCGGGTTAATATCCACACAGACCATCTTCACGCCTGCGGGGGTCATATTCCCGACGCCAATCGAGTGCAGCATGGAAGAGAGCATCAGAATCATATCAGTCCCTTCCAGCAGTCGGGCGTATTCCTCTTGCGCCTTAATTAAGTTCATTTCCGTATCGGGTAGCGGCCCATCGTCGCGGATGGAACCTGCCAGAGAGAAGGGAACGTTATTCTTGACGCATTCGTACATCACGCCGCGCGTCAGCGCACCTTGTTCTACAGCTTTGGCGATACTACCGTAACGGCGAATCAGGTTAATGATTTTGAGGTGGTGGCGATGTCCGCCGCGTACTGGGGTTCCGCGTTTCATATCGACGCCGAGGGAGGTTCCCATCATCGATTGTTCCATGTCGTGAACGGCGATCGCATTTCCTCCGAGTAGCGCTTGCACGTATCCTTCGCGGATCAGGTGCGAGAGGTGTTCGCCGCCGCCCGTGTGAATGACTACTGGTCCCGCCGTTACCACAACCTTACCGCCTTGGTCGCGGATTTGCCGCAATTCCCAAGCAATTTGTTCGACAACTAATTCTACGCGCCGTTCGCTAGAAACACCCGCCCCCATAAAGCTGAACTCTTGGGCGTTACGCTGTTCTCGCGATTCGGCCTTGCGAACGGTGCGAATCCCTTGAACGCCGACAATCACCTGTTCGCCTGCTTTTAAGTCGCGCAGCAGCTTGCAGTAGGCGGTAATTTCCCCTTCCATTTGAGAAACCACAATCGCCCCATCCATGCGTTGCTTTTGCACGGGAACCCACTGACAGTTGACGCGAACTTCGGTGGGATAAATGGTGGTGACATAGAAGTCATCGGGCGCTACCCCATCTTGGGCGACGGTTTGCAGGTTAGTGTCGCAGACCTCTTGCGGCGGTGCAACGGCCCCTAAGTCAATCAACTGAGACATGATTTCTTCCATCACATCCTGGGAAGGGGCAGAAATCTTAATCTCAGTGGTGGAGGTGCTTTGACGCTGTTCGCCGAGTTGGAAGTTCAGGACTTTGAAGCTACCGCCGTTTTCAACGACTAAATCTAAGGCACGATTTAGTAAGCCAGAATCCAGTAGATGACCTTTCATCTGGATGGTACGGCTTTCGATTTGGGTGGTGGCGTGCAGTTCTGGGCGGATGGGTTCGGTGACGCGCAAGGTTAAGCACTTGGATGCGCCTCCGGCTTTGAGGAATTCGGTTAAGGGGGTTTCGATAACGGTAAAGCCGAGTTCGCCGAGTTGTGCTTTTAGGTCGCTGCTGGCTTTGTTGAGGACGATGGTTTGGTTAACGTTAACGGCATTACAGGCAAAGTTAACCGCATCGGGTTCGCCAATCGCAATCCGTTTTTCGGCGGGAACCCGCATTTCAATTAAGCGGTTGGAGTAGGCATCGAAGGCGGGAGGATAGTACAGTAAATAGCCGCCTGTGAGGGGACAGAAGCAGGTGTCGAGGTGATAAAAACGCTCGTCGATGAGTCTTAAGGACAGAACTTCAATATCTAACCATTTGGCAATGTAGGGGTGGGAGTCGAGTTCTGAACGGAAACCATAGGCCGCCCATAACCAACGTCCTTCTCGGTCTAATAAGGCATCGCCTGCCCCTTCAAAGGGAAGATCGCGCGGGAGTTCGTGAACGGTGGACCCTTGGGACTCAAACCAGGCTTTGAAGTGGGGTTCTTCGCCTTGGCGTTCGGGGTGATAAAAACAACTCAGAACGACGTTATCCCCTAATACTAAACCCGCGTTGGCTGTAAACACCATGTCGGGCCAACCTTGAGCCGGTTCGACCAAATCGACGATCGCAATATCTTTGAGAATATGGTAAAGCTTTTGCCACTGCTCGACGGCGCGATCGCGCGAGGATTTGTGGACGTTTCCCTCCATCCACGGATTAATCACATAATCCACGTCGTAGTGGTCGGGAGGACACATGAGAAAGCGAATGGTTTCAGTCATACTCTAAGTTAATTGCAGATGGGGTAGACGCCTACGAACGCGCGACTGGCAGTGGTAGGAGTTGGGGAACGTTGAACTTGACGGCCTTCAGGTACAATTGGGCAATAATTGGGTTACGAATGCTCCTTTTTGTCCCTGCGTTGAGAACAAAATTAAGCCCAATTTTTAATCCTATCATTTTAGTGTAAACTTCCCTTGAAGCGTCAAGGTTTCCTCACATTTGCGACCTTAAAAATGGCGGTCATTCAGCCAAGGTGAATGAGTCGTTAATTTTGCCTAAAAATCGGCTTTTTTGGGGGATAGAGTTGGCGAAAAAGCCTTTTAGCTTGGGTTTAGACAACATCCTCTCTTTAGGGGATGTCAATGGAGGGGCGTTTAGGGTTGGATCGAAACTGTTGCTTGGAGGTTAACGATGCCACTCGGAATGCTAGTTGATGGGGAATGGGATACGGAATGGAAAGAAAGGGACGATTCTGGTAAGTTTAACCGGATGCCAACCCAATTTCGCGATCGCGTCACCGCCGATGGTTCTAGTGGCTTTAAGGCAGAACCCGGACGCTATCATCTGTACGTGAGTTTAGCCTGTCCGTGGGCGCATCGAACCTTGATTGTCCGCCAGATTAAGGGACTTGATGAGGTCATTTCTCTATCCGTCGTCGATCCGGAAATGGGGGATGATGGCTGGCACTTTTCCGATGGGCCAGGTTGTATCCCAGATAACATCAATGGAGCGCAGTATCTCAGAGAAGTATACGTGAAGGCGTGCGATCGCTATACGGGTCGCGTCACGGTTCCGGTTCTGTGGGATAAACAAAAAGGGACTATTGTCAACAATGAATCTCGCGAAGTCATTCGGATGTTCAATACTCAGTTTGGGGAGTATGCCAAATCTGAGGTTGACCTGTTTCCCGAAGGACTGCAAGACAAAGTAGAAGAAACCATTGATGCCATTTACCAACCGATTAATAATGGCGTCTATCGATCGGGTTTTGCCTCTACCCAGGAAGCCTATAACGAAGCGGTGACTGAGTTATTCGCCAATTTAGACCGCTGGGAAGGCGTGTTAGCCAAACAGCGCTATCTGTGTGGAAATCAACTCACGGAAGCAGATGTCTGTATGTTTACCACCCTATTGCGCTTTGATGCTGTTTATCACGGGCATTTTAAGTGCAATATTCGCCGGATTGTCGATTATCCCAACCTCTGGAACTACCTTAAAGATATCTACCAGTTCCCCGGCGTGGCTGAAACTTGCAATCTCGATCACATCAAGCGTCACTATTACAAGAGCCACACCCACATTAACCCAACGCGCATTGTCCCCAAAGGCCCTGACATCGATTTTAACGAACCGCACGATCGCGATCGGTTTTAATCTCGCTATAACCAGCGAAAAGCGCGATTAAGTTCGGCGGTGCCATTGTTCTCATACCAGCGACCGTGAGCTACAATCACTTTTTGAGGATTCCAAGCTAACATTTGTTGGAAACATTGACGGGCTTGTTCTTGATTTCCCCAAAAGGTGAATTGTAAATCGCGGGGAGTTTTGCCATCTGGATCGACATTTCCACCGATAGCCAACATCCAACGGTAATACCAAGGCACTTTTTGGGGTTCAAAATTCTCAATTAAATCGGTGAGAATTAAGGTAGAAGAAGGGCGATGAAAAAAGACCACTTCATCCATAAATCGACTGCCCCGAAAGATGAGTTGATCGAGTTCTGTTACCCATTCCGGCGAGGGTTTCTCTTGTAAGTCGGCTTGGAATTTAACCTCAATCTTTTGTTGTTTAGCGCGTTCTCGAACTCCCGGAGAAGCCCATGCGATCGCACTGGGATAAGCCTGACTCCAGGCCCCAATATGAGCATAGTGGATTTTATTGGGGGAAATCAAATGCTTAACTTTACCCAGTGCTTCAATTTGGGGTTGAAGTTCTGGGCTAAGTTCAATGGGGGAATGACACCATAAATCGCCATTATTTAGCCGTACAATCGTCATCCGGGTGGGAAAAGGGATGCGCGTACCATACATCGCCATGCGTACCACTGGGCCATCTACAATCCAAAGATTCTCTGCAACGGCTTTGAGGGTGTTAATGGGTTCGTAGAGTTTCATGCTTCACTCACTTCAGCCTCAAATTGGACTTGGCGATAGATATCTGCGATCGCCAAGAGCATCATCAAGAAGCTTAAACAAGTTCCCAGAAATCCGGTTGTGGTTGCGCGTTGCGCCACTCCTCGCCACAACTTCCCCATCCCAATACTCGTAGCGTTCTCCTGGGTGGCTTCCCAGGCGAGATATTCTTCTACACTCATCCGGAAATCAGGTAAAGCTATCATAGGTGCGATCGCGGTTAGTTTTTTCTAAGATAGCGAAAAGTGCGATCGCCCTTCGCCAGCATTGGGAGAGCGATCGCACTTCAAAAAATCGCTTAAACTTAAACGCTCGCTAAAATAGCCTCGCGCTGCTGCGAAGAGGTCGCGGCTTCGTTCGGTTCCGTACAATAGACTTCGCACGCATTATTCGGACTTTCAATCAGCTTCACCTTATGCAGTTTCGCCCCTGTTTCCCGGATCGGCTGTTGCAGCAACTCGCGAATATGGACTGCAATATTCTCAGCCGTGGGCACAACCTCTGCAAAGTAAGGAATATCTTTATTTAAAAACGTATGATCGAACGGTTCAACCACATGCTCGTCAATCGCCTTTTGTACCGCCGCTAAATCCGCAATCATCCCAGTGCGGGGGTCAATTTGTCCTTTAACCGTCACTTCCAAATGATAGTTGTGGCCGTGACCGTGAGGGCGGGCGCATTTTCCGTAGATTTCGCAGTTTTCTTCAAAACTCAAGTCTGGACGAGCCAGCCGATGCGCTGCACTAAAATGAGTGCTAATCGTGAGATAAGCTTCCATTCCTTCTCCTAGATAATCAGCCCAAAGTTCGGGGTGTTCGTACAACTGAATGCGGACAAGCGGTAGGTGGGGAGACAAGCGTTTCCAAATGGCTTGAGCGATATGTTCTGTCGTTGGTAAAGTTTGCTGAAACTCTGGCCAAGCCTCGTTGAGGAAAGAGAAGTCTAATTGACTAGTGACTTCACTTTTAATTACGTGCTTGACTTCTGACAGATTCAACACCATGCCATACTCATCAAGCTCTCCTTCCATGTAGACGAACAAGACGTAGTTATGACCGTGACCGGGAGAACGGCTCGTTGGGCCGAATTTTTGCTGATTTTCTGCCTCGCTGAGTTCCGGCAGCCAATAGCGATGGCTTGCAGAAAACTGAGCGCGACGGGTAATAATACATTTCATAGAGAACCGGGGGTGATTGTGTAAAGTTCCGTAAACCTACACTAATCCCAGAATAAACGAAATAGGTTTTTGTTGCATGAATCCGATCTAGGACAATGGTTCTAAAGGCTCAATGGGCGGGCCGTTCAGCACTTGTCCGCTGGTAGAATAGCGTCCCCCGTGGCAGGGACAGTCCCAGCTTTTTTCGGCGATGTTCCATTCCACAATGCAACCAAGGTGAGTGCAAACGGCAGAGAGCGTCTGAATGTTGCCCTCCGGATCGCGATAAGCGGCGACTTGTTTGCCCTCAATATCTAAAATTTTGCCTTCATCAAAGGCAACTTGGGACAATTGATGAGCATCGGCTTTAAATCGGTCTGCAATAAAGCGGGTGGCAACATCCACATTATGGGCAATAAATTGCTGGGCAGATGCCAGGGGTTTGATGCGGTTGGCGTCGTACAGTTGCGTCCAAGGGTTCTTGCGGCCCAGAATTTGATCGGCAATGAGCATGGCGGCTAGAGTGCCAAAGGTCATGCCGTTGCCAGAAAAGCCGGTGGCGAGATAAAGCTGAGAGTTGATCGGACTTTGACCGATAAATGGCAAGCCGTCAATGGGTTCGTAGAGTTGGGCCGACCAGCGATAATCAATGGAAGCCACATCGTAGTGCGATCGCGCATAGGCTTCTAAACGCTGGTAAGGTTCCTCTGTATCAGCCATTTCCCCCGTTCTATGGTCTGCGCCGCCAATAATCGCCAGTTCTCCAGAGGCGTCCGTATAGGTGCGCGTATAGTGGTAGGGTTCGGCTGTATCCCAAAATAAACCTTGGGGTAGGGGAGAATTTAAGCGAACGCCCAGGACATAAGAACGGTAGGGAGACACTTTGGTCGCAAAAATAGCGAGTTCGGATAAGCGCTTGAGGTCGTGGATGGGGGTATGGGTGGCGAGGACAACATAGCGAGCGGTAACGGTGTTGAGTTGCGTATAAACTCGCGCATTTTCTGAGTTAAAAGTAACATCTAGAACGCGGGTATTTTCAAAAATTTGTCCTCCCAACCGCACAAACGCTTTGGCTAATCCATTGAGGTACTTTGTGGCGTGAAATTGAGCTTGTTCGGGGAAGATAATACCGGCTTTTACAGGAAAGGGTAAAGGCACTTCTGAGGTGAGCGTGGCGCGAACGCCTAATTGATGGGCCGCTTCGACTTCGGCTTCTAACGTGCTTAAGTCTTCTTCTGACTCGCTGTAGAGGTATCCAGGCAGGCGTTGAAAATCGCAGTCGATTTGCTCTTCTACCACTAAATCAGCAATTCGTTCAATGGCGCTGCGGTGAGAGGCGGCGACCAGTTGGGCGACATCTTCTTCAAAGTCTGAAAGCAGGGTTTTGTAGCGGGTATCGAGGACTTCTGTGAGATGAGCAGTGGTGTAACCAGTCACTCCAGAGCCTAGGGTTGAAGCTTCTAGCAAGGCGACTTTAACGCCCGAACGTTGCAGGAGTAAAGCTGTTGTTAATCCTGTAATTCCACCTCCGACAATTGCGACATCGACCGTAATATCTTGCTGAAGTTGGGAGTAATTGATATCGGGTTGAGAATCTCGCCAAAACGAGGTTGATACCTGAGTGTGACTCATGAATGTTGAAGGTCCTTAACAACAAGCCTATGCGATCGCAAGGTATCGTTTTTAGGACCCTTCATACATCTGCTGTGAGGCGCATTTCTGCTGAAGATGGGTTGTTTTTGGCTTAAATTGACACCCATCTTCAGGAAGAGTTAAACCGCAACCCTTTGTGGATGCTCGATTTTGGTTCCTAAGATTTTTAGAAACTCTGCTAACCACTGGGGATGGGCCGGCCAAGCGGGTGCAGTCACTAAGTTACCATCGACAATTGCGGCATCAACGGCAATTTGCTGATAGTGTCCCCCGGCGCTGGTGACATCCGGGCCGCAGGCGGGGTAAGCCGTACAGCGTTTTCCGTTTAAAACTCCAGCCGCCGCTAGCACTTGCAAACCATGACACACCGCCGCAATGGGTTTGTTTGTCTCAGCGAAGTGACGGGTTATCTCTAAAACGCGAGCATTGAGGCGAATGTATTCCGGCGCTCGTCCCCCAGGAATAACTAAAGCATCATACTCTTGAGCGACGACATCGGTAAAGGTTGCATTTAAAGTAAAATTGTGACCTGGCTTTTCACTATAAGTTTGGTCGCCCTCAAAGTCATGGATGGCTGTCCGAACCGTGTCTCCCGCTTGTTTGTCGGGACAAACGGCATGAACGGTATGGCCCACCATTTGTAATGCCTGGAAAGGAACCATAACTTCATAATCTTCAACAAAATCACCTACCAACATTAAAATCTTCTTCCCGGTCATTTCTCGTGATTCCTTAATTCAATGGATTTCAGAAGATTGTTCTAATTTTGGCTCATCGAGTTGCCAAAAGGCGATCGCTGTTTCCTATTCTTGTCACCCTTGTATGTTTTTTTATTAACTTTGTAACCTAACTTATTAAAATGCAAGACAAGTTTAATGATTGTGCTAGGGTAGAAACACAGTTTTGAAAAACTGAATCATTTGAGACTGCAAATTTTTATAAAAACACTTTAATATTTCATCAATGCTTGACAATGAACGCTTTGCCTTTTGACTTTTATCGCTTATTCAACGATTTAGCCGTTAAGTCTCCTTGGACTCTTCCCGTAGGAACACAATTTTCTAGCGATCGCGAAGCTTTTGTGAGTGCGTTAAATGTTTGCAAGCAACTTCCCGGAATTTGTTTAAATTTAAACAAAAATCGAGAAATTTTAGCAATTAGTGACTTTGGCGCTCATTATTTAGGTTATGAAGCTTCAGAATTAGTGGGAAAATCGATTGATTTCATTGTAGCCGCCGCCGATCTTGACACTTATCACCAAAAACTCGATTTATTAGAAAGGAAGCAAACAGCCGTTCAAGATTGGGTTGGACAGCAAGTTTGCAAAGATGGCAAGCCAATTTTAGTCAAGATTAGTGGCAGTCTTATTACTTATTCTGAAGCTTTAAAGACGCTTTTTTTAATTTGCCAAGATATCGATCTCTATCTTAATCCCTTAAATCTAGAGGAAAGGTTAGACGCCAAAACTCAAATTGGAAATAGAACCCTGTTATTCAGCGATGAAATTCAGCTCAGAGACGAGCAACTGAAACAGGACAATCATAAACGCCACAATCATGAAGTTTTACTCTCTCAACAAGCCGCACAACTTGCAGATTCTCAACTTGCTTTGATCAACCAAATGAGTATTCTTCAGTCTATTCTAGACAGTATTGGTGATGGCGTGATTGTCGTGGATCGTCAAGGACGATTTCTGCTGTTTAATCCAGCAGCTCGGCAAATGATGGCTCAGGGATCAGTCTACAAAACAATCGCTGAATGGACAACCGATTATGAATGCTATTACTCTAATGGAATTACGCGCTATACTTGCGAAACTTTGCCTTTAACTCGTGCAGCTCAAGGAGAAGAAATTGAGCGAGAAGAAATTTACCTGCGCCATCGTCATTCTAGCCGAGAACTGTGGTTAAGCGTGAGTGCTAGACCCATTCGCAATGCTCAAGAGGATATTCGCGGCGGGGTTGCGGTTTTACATAATATTACCGAACGCAAGCAGGCAGAAATTGCATTGCAACAGCTTTTTCAACGCGAACGACTCCTCGGTTTATTAACGCGCAATCTCCATCGTTCTTTAGAGCTTCAGGATCTGCTCAAGAATATTGTCGATGAAATTCGGCAATTGCTCAACTGCGATCGCGCTTTAATTTACCGCTTTCAACCCTCCGGTAAGGATGCGTTGATTGTGGAGGAGTCTCTCAATACTCGCGCTTCCTATCTTCCCTTACGCGATTGGAAAGTTCGCCACCTCTCTTTTACTGAACCTCCCCTAATTGAGCAGTTTTGTCAAGGTCGGCTTTTGGCGTGCGACGATATCCAAACTGCAAACCTTCACAAGGCAGATATTGAATTACTCAAGGCGGTGGGTGTTAAATCTCTGTTGGTGGTTCCCATTTTGCAAGCCGAAAAACTTTGGGGACTGCTGGTGATGCATCAATGCAATCAAATGCGACAATGGCAACCGATTGAAGTTGATTTGATGGAACAGTTGGCGACTCAAATTAATTTGGCCATTCAACAAGCAGAACTCTATTATCAACTGGCACAAGCCAATGCTGAATTACAAACCCTAGCCTCTATTGATGGACTTACGCAAATTGCCAACCGTCGTCGCTTTGATGAATATCTCACCCAGGAATGGCGACGCTTGAGTAGAGAAAAAGCGCCTTTATCTTTAATTATTTGCGATATTGATTACTTTAAAGCTTATAACGATACCTACGGACATCAAGCCGGAGATGCCTGTTTAAAACAGGTGGCTTCTACGATTCGTTCTGTGGTTAAACGTCCAGCGGATTTAGTGGCACGATATGGGGGGGAAGAATTTGCTGTTATTTTACCCAATACGTCCTTAGATGGGGCCGTATTACTCGCAGAAAGTATTCGCTATCAAGTCAAAACGTTGCGAATTAAGCATCGCAGTTCGGCAATTAATCAGTATATCACGTTGAGTTTGGGGGTTGCCTCGCTCACGCCAAGTATGAAGGCGACTCCATCTCAATTAATTGCCATTTGCGGATAATAAAACTTTTATGGAGGACTAAATGGAATTTGGGGCGCGATCGCGTTGTGATTCAATCTTATGTATAATTGGGATTAGGGTTGATCTATTTAAGCTAAGTTAAATTCTTGCAGTGCTGGTAAAAAGTTATGATTTTCATGACTGGGACGACTCAGTTTAATTAAGGCGAAACGCTGCACGGGAGTTAGATTTTCCCAAGCCTTTAGAGTCATTTCTCGGTTGAGTTCTTGAGTTTTTTCTTGTACCTGTTGAGGAATTTCCGTAGCATTTAACCAGG
>NZ_JASVEJ010000026.1:0-51873 GCF_030285425.1 Geitlerinema calcuttense NRMC-F 0142
ACTCAGCACTCTTTCCCCCCATCCCCCCATCCCCCCACCCTCCTAAGTGTCGTACCAAATCTGACGATAAATCAACTCCAACTCGCCTCCTACTTCGGAAAAATAGTCCATTTGGCGGGCTTGGAGGGTAACTAGGGTGCGGTAGATTAATAGGGCCATAATGGCGACGACCATTCCGGCGGCGGTGGTTAAGAGGGCTTCGCCGATCCCGGCGGCGGCTCTAGTGGCTTCGGCGCTGGTTCCGCCTTCGCCGATGTTAAGGTTGGCAAAGGTATTAATTAACCCGGTGACAGTTCCCAATAGACCGAGTAGGGGGGCGACTGCGATCGCAGTTTCTAAGAACTTATCGCCTTTTCGCATTTGCACGAATTCGCGATCGCCTGCGGTTTCCATTGCTAGCCGGAAGGTTTCGGGGGTGGGCTTTTTCAACAGCAGCGGGGCCAACAGAAAGCGACCGATGGGTAAATCTGCGACTTGTTGGGCGATCGCGCCAGCTTCGGGTAAGCTATGGCGGGCTGCTTCTAGCACATCATGGACGATGCGGTCTTCCTTGCTTAACAGTTGAAACCAAAACCACGCCCTTTCTAGGGCGCAGGCGATGGTCGCCACCGATAAGCCTAAAATCGGCCACATCACTGGCCCGCCACTGATAAACAAATCGTACATACGAGTCATCGATGGAGTCCCTTGAGTTTTTAGCGGAATAGTTTGAGGGTCAAGACATCAGAGGGAAGATAACCGTAAAATCGGCCACTAGGACGCTGTAAAAACCCAGCCTCTTGAAATCATCCAGCGTCAAAGTTAAATTGACATTAAAATCGGTACGCGAGTTTCTGCCTTACACGCAACAAAGGCGAACTCAGCGTTCGCCTCTACTCAAGTCTTGGAAGCTGCCGTTAGTAGTCGGTTTCTTCTTCGTATTCTGGTTTTCTCGCCTTCTGAGGGAAGTTTACTGGGGGGGCTTTATAGTCGGGTTCCTCATCTGCCCAAGCATCCCGTTCGAGGTCTTCGTACTCCTCCTCGTACTCCTCCTCATAGTCTTGGTAGGGTTCCGGTTGAGCGTATGCTTTCCCTCGGTATTGTTCGCGGGGGGCGGGTTCGCTCCAGTTATCTTCCTCATATTCGTCCCGATATTCGGGTTCGGCGCGGAGTTGGCGCATCGGTTCGGGTTGGGAGGGTTGCCAACTGTCTTCTTCCCAGGGGGTTTCTTCTACCACAGGGGGGGCGCTGCGGGTCACTTGAGGCGTTCTCAGGGGCGTCCCGGAAGGGAGTTGGTTTTCTGCCTTGACTGGGGGTGTATAGTATTCGTCTTCCATCTCCCGTTCCCACGGGGGCTTACCAATGCCCAGACTTTCTAAGACGCCGCGCGTCAGTTGGGTCATTTGTTCTTCTGCCCCTTCAAACACGATCAGGCGATCCGGGCCGCTGCTGACAATTTGTTCGATGGGGAGTTCGTAGGTGCTGAGAACTTGGTCGGGAATTTGTGGCAACCCGATTGAGGCGATAATTAAGGATGTCACCTTGTAGGAATGCGTATCCATGCGGAAGCTCTCACCCGACCGAGCATATCCCCGGTTTCGGTGATCACTTCGCTATTAATCAGGCTGCTGTAAGCTTCAACGTTAACGTCTTCGATGACGGTATCATCATCCACCAAAATTACATCGCCAATTTGACGGATACTGCTGAGATACATATATCGAGGAATTCCTGATAACAGCCCGGTAATCAGGTTTTCTCGCAAACTGAAGGCGACGACCTCTCGCCGATCGATATCGACCCACAGTTGACTCACAACACCGAGCCGCTTACCCGTGTCGCGGGTAATTACTTGGGTGCCCAAAAGGTCAGATCGTTGGCTGATTTGTTCAGATGTCATTAGGGGGCGAGTCCTGCTCTCGAATCGATGTTAACTATTAATACTAAATTATTAGACTTTTTTCCCGTCTTCCTAAAACGAGTCTAAAATCCTCATATTGTTTTCGATCATAAAACCTCCAGGCTAAACTGAAGTGGGCAAGCAAGGGGCAATATCCCACCCAGTAGAGTGCGGGTTTCTAACAAGCTAGGCACTTTGGGAGGGCAGTTTAATTCCCAAGACTTGGGTGTAAGCTCCCCGCGCCTGGGTGACGCCGATCGTGCGCTGAGAAGATTCAATCATCGGTCGTCTGAGACTGACGACGATAAATTGAGCTTGTTGGGCTTGTTGTTTGATCATTTTAGCTAATCGCTCTACGTTTGCTCCATCTAAGAACATATCTACCTATCGAAGGCGTAGAAGGGGGAGGGGCGATAGCGTTGCAGGGAGAAGATGAAGCTGAGGGCGGTGAGGGATTTTTCGCCCCCCGACATGGAGGCGAGGCGCTGTACGGGTTTACCTTTGGGGTGGGCGACGAGGTTTAAGCCGCCGCTAAAGGGATCTTCGGGATCGTCGAGTTGCAGGTAGCCGTCGCCGTCGGAGAGTTCGGCGAAGATGGTTTGGAAGTTGTGGTTAACGGCGTCGAAGGCTTCGCGGAAGGCTTTTTGACGGAGGGTGGTGAAGTTTTCGACGCGCAGTAGGAGTTCGGTGCGTTCGTTTTCGAGGATGCTGAGTTTTTCGCTGAGTTCTTGCAGGCGTTCGGAGGTGCGATCGTATTCTTCGATGGCGAGCATATTCACGGGTTCGAGGGCTTGCAGGCGTTTTTGCAAGCTGCGAATGTCTTTGTTGAGTTGTTCGAGATCGAGGGTTTCGGGAATTTCGGGGAGGGGTTCGGGAATTTCGACTTGGGCGGCTTGTACGTCGGTTTGCAGAGTTTCGAGTTCTTGGCGGCGGGTTTGTTGGGTTTCGCTGAGTTTTTGCCGTTCAAAGTCGAGTTGTTGCAGGTTGAGGTGGAGTTGGCGCAGGTGTTGTTCGGCGCGATCGCGAATTTGTTTTTCTTCTCCGAGTTTGGCTTCGAGTTGCACCAGTTGGGCTTGGGTTTCGGTAATTTCGGTGCTGAGGGTGGAGTGCTGAGTGCTGAGGGTGAAGTGCTGAGTGCTGAGGGCTGAGTGTTGAGTGCTGGTTTCTTCGAGGCGTTGTTGGAGTTGGGCGAGTTTTTCAATGGCGCGATCGCGTTTGTTCGCCAAGTCTTGTAAGTTTTGCTGGGCGGTTCTTAGGGCTTGTTCGCGTAGTTTTAGTTGTTCTTCTTGGCTGCGAATGCTGGCTTGTATTTGCTGCCATTCGCTGGAGGTTTGCGACTGTTCTAACTCTGCTAGGCTTTGGCGATATTGTGCTAACTGGCGTTCGAGTTGCGGGATCTCTTGGTTGAGGAGATGCAGGCGATCGAGGGTGACAATAGATTCTTGTTGCTGTTTGGTGAGGAGCGATCGCGCTTGTTCCTGACGCTCTAAGGTACTTTTAATCTCTTTTTGCAATTGCTCGCATAACAGTTGCTTTTCCCGATGGCTGCCGCGTCGTTCCATCAACTCGCTAGAGCGCTGTTTAACCGTCTCTGAGAGGCGATTAATTTCAACCTCGCAACGCGCCAAAATGCTCTCAATCTCGTCTAGGCGACCTTTGAGGGCAGTTTGCTGGGCGGTTTCGCTGCTGTCTCCTGTGCCGAAGTGCAGGCTAGCGCGTTGGTTGGTGCTTCCCCCTGTCATTGCGCCTGTGGCTTCGAGGAGTTCGCCTTCTAGGGTGACGATCCGACCTTTGCCGATATACAATCGGGCGGTATCCATGCTATTGAAAACGGCGGTACTGCCAAACACGTAGGCGAAGATATCCCGATAGCGCGGATCGTAGTCAATTAAATTTACTGCATAGTCAATAAACCCACTCGCCCAACGTAGGGTATCGAGTTCGAGATGTCCGGGTCTAATCTTATTTAAGGGTAAAAAGGTGGCGCGTCCGGCGCGTTTTTGTTTGAGGAGTTCAATTCCGGCGGCGGCGACTCCATCATCTTCGACGACGAGAAAGCCCAGTCTACCACCCGCAGCGGTTTCTAGGGCGAGTTGATAGCGGGGTTCGACTCTTCCCAGTTGGGCGACTAAGCCGCAAACGCCCGGTAAGGTTGATTGTAGGATAATTTTACTGGCAAAGGTGCCTTGGGCTTCCTGTTGGGCTTGGTTTTGGGCTTCGAGTTTGTCGAGTTGGCGTTGTTTTTCCCGTTGTTCTGTCAAAAGGCGGGTTTTGGTTTCCTGCTGGACTTGCAATTGCGATTCCAGGGAAGATAGAGTTTGTGCGATCGCGCTTATTTCTTCGGCTAAACTGCGAACTTCGCTTTCGAGTTCCACCGCTTGGGTCTGTTTTGCGGTAATCTCTGGATCGAGGGTGTGAATCGTTTCGTGCTGTTCTTGAATCAGGCGAGTGAGTTGGTTTTGACGTTCTTGGAGTTGCGCCTGTTCGGTACGTTGCGGTTCTAGGGTTTGCAGCAGGGTTTCAATGTTATGATTCAGTTCGGTTTGCTGTTGTACCCAGGCTTGAGATGCATCGGCGATCGCGCTAGCCGCTTCTCGTTTTTCTTCTAATTCTGCTTGGGCTTGAGTATAGCTGATTTCTAGGGTTGCACTATTTTGGGCTTCGTCGGCGTGTTGCTGCTGAAGTTCGGCTAAGGTTTGTTGGGTGGTTTGAATATTGCGTTCGGTTTGGGTTCTGGCGTTGCTAAGATCCTGTTGGCTGGTAACGATATCGCGCTGGCGTTGTTCGAGTTGGCGCAACTCGGCTTGCTGCGTCGCCAGGTGAGACTGTACCGCTAGGAGTTCTTCTTCCCCCAAGGCTTTGACGCGACGGTTGAGGGTTTCGAGTTCTGCGGTTTTTTCGGTAATTTGGGTTGAAAGTTGGGTATGCTGTTCGTTAAGGTCGGCAAGAGTGCGATCGCCGGCTTCAATGCGATCGCGCAGGTTCCAAAGTTGCTGTTGTAAACTCCGCCATTTTAAAACAACTTCCCACTGTTCCTTATCTTGCAGTTCGGCTCGCAGCTTCTTATATTTTTCCGCTTTTGTGCGGTCTTGGGCAAGGCGATCGCGCTGAGTTACCAGTTCTTTTTCAATAATGCGCGAACTTTCCTCTTTCTCCTTCACCGCATCCAGCTTTTCTTTAGCTAATTCTATTTTGCGGTCAAATTGCGCCACGCCTGCAAGTTCATCAATAATTTCCCGTCGCTGGCGCGGGTTCATAGAAATAATGCTGGTAACATCCCCCTGCAATACCACGTTATAGCCTTCGGGATAAATTCGCAGGCGGTTGAGGGCTTCGTGCAATTCCGTCAGCGTCGCCGGAACGCCGTTAATGTAGTAAGTTGAGGTATAAGTCCCCGAAGGCGTTACCCGCAGTCGGCGCGTTACGCTCCATTCTTGAGCATTGGCGAGGGAAAATGGATCGTCAGTCTCTTCGTCTTCTTCCTCGACATCGGGAATGCGATTCCGCCCTAGCGGATCGCTTTGCGAATCGCTTAAATCTAGAGTAACCGTTACGCTGGCCTCTTGGGTTGCTTTGCGATTCTCCGCTTTATTATGATTGACTAGATCGGGAAGTCGTTCTGCTCGCATTCCCTTAGAACTCGATAGCCCCAAACAAAATAGCAGGGCATCTAATATATTAGACTTCCCCGAACCGTTGGGCCCAGAAACGACTGTAAACCCTGGAAGTAGCGGGATAGAAGTCGTTCCCCCAAAAGACTTAAAGTTTGTGAGTTCCAGGCGCTTCACATGCACCATAGGCGCTTCGCTTGCTAAAAAGGATAAGTTAGAGGTGTTGGGTGCAACTGTTGTTGCAATCCTCAACAGATTAACACGATCTGTTATGGCTGTAGCCAGAAAAGATTATCCTGACGGGGTTTTCCTTGAACCCTTGGCTATATTGATTTTAAAGGTTGTTGCTAGGATTCGGGCTTATGGTCAGTTATCTCGATCGAAATCAAGCGTCTTCCTTCACTTTACCGCCTCTGGAAAATGGCGATCGCCTAACCCGCGCCGAGTTTGAAAAGCGCTACCACGCCATGACTCATACTAAAAAGGCGGAACTTATCGAAGGAGTGGTTTATATGCCTTCACCTTTACGTCATCAACGTCACGGAAGACCCCATAGTGCAATTATTACCTGGTTAGGGGTATATCGAGCCGCTACTCCTGGTGTAGATTTATCAGATAATGCTACAGTTCGCTTAGATTTTGATAATGAACCTCAACCCGATGCGCTGCTGAGAATTGATAGAGGCGGACAATCAATGATTAGCGAAGATGATTATATTGAAGGTGCGCCAGAATTGATTGCTGAAATTGCTGCGAGTACCGTTTCTTACGATTTGCATGAGAAACTTCGGGTCTATCGTCGCAATCAAGTTCAAGAATACCTGGTTTGGCGAACTTATGACCAACAGTTAGATTGGTTTCGCTTAAGTAATGAAGAGTATGTCCGCCTAGAACCCAATGCAGAGGGTGTAATTGGTTCTCAGGTGTTTCCGGGTTTATGGTTGGCTGTCTCTGCTTTGTTAGAAGATAACTTGGCGGAAGTTCTAGCTACTTTACAACGCGGCTTACAAACAACAGAACATCAAGCTTTTTTGGAACAGTTAAAAAGCCGACGCTTAGGTTAAGGTAATTCAATATTATAGGAATAAAACAACGATGATTGCTCAGACTGAAAATAAAATCTATACTCTTGAAGAATATCTAGAATTAGAGATTGCATCTGAACTTCGCAATGAGTATCGCAATGGAGAAATTATTCCGATGACTGGTGGAACGCCTAACCATAATGATATTTCGGGTAACTTGTATATTTTACTAAAAACTGCTCTAAAAGGGAAAAACTACCGGACGTTCCATGTGGATCAACGGCTTTGGATTCCTGCGACTAGCATCTATACTTATCCTGATGTTATGGTATCTGCCAAGCCGTTAGAATTTCAACCTGGGCGCAAAGATACGATTGTGAACCCTTGTTTTATTGCTGAAGTTTTATCGAAGTCTACTCAAAATTACGACCGCAGTGAAAAATTTGCTGCGTATCGGACTATTTCCACGTTTCAAGAATATCTTTTAATCGACCAATATCGGATTCATGTTGAACATTATGTAAAAACGGGAGCCAATCAATGGATTTTTTCAGAATACGACGACTCTAATATTACTTTATCTTTGAATGCGTTTGAATCTCAAGTAACTATTGCTGATATTTATGAAAATATTGATTTCACAAACTCATAATTAGAGAAAATTAGGCAAATAATCTTCGCTTAAAGCTTCTTCAGGAGTAAAGGGAGAATTGACCGAAAAAGTATCCAAAGATAAATCCGTTTCATCCGCAGCCAGTTCTCTTGCATCTTGATAGCTTTCCGCAAATATATCCAGATAGTAAGGTTTTAAACTTGGACTATCTTTAAGTAAGTCTATAATACGCTTTCTATGTTCGCGAATCGTGAAGCGCCAGCTATTTGTTTGTTTCTCTGCTTGATATTGCCATTTCAGTAAATGCATTAAAAGAATTCTTAAATTACTTTTCAAGGCTTGTTTTTCTTTCCTTGCCATTCCTTCAATTTCTTCGATTAAGCTATCTATATCAATTGCGGTAAAATCTCCCTGGTGTAAAAGCTGTGCTGTCACTGATAACCACAGGTAAAAATCTGTTTCATACAGGATTTTATGAGAATTAACAGATAATTGAGGATGCATAGTTAGGGAGGCAAATTTATAACTTTTTGAGTTCTGGCTAGCGGCGATTCGCGCTATGGGGAGGTTACACTACATTTAGGCGATCGCATTATGCCAACTCATTCTATCCAACGGGTATCTGTTATGACTCCCCAAACGGTAACTCAACTCCCTATCCCCCCTCATTTTCAACCCCAGAAGGTTCGTGAGGTTTGGCGGGTTCCATATCAAGAAAGGGCGAAAGAGGCGAAAATTTGGGCGCAACAACACCATATTTCACCCGCCAGCGAAGATACCACGCGAATCTGCTTATTGTTAATTGATGTTCAGAATACCTTTTGCATCCCAGAATTTGAGTTATTTGTAGGGGGACGTTCCGGGATTGGGGCTGTTGAAGACAATGCCCGATTATGCAAATTTATATACCACAATTTAGGCAAAATTACAAGTATTTGCCCAACAATGGACACCCATACAGCGATGCAAATCTTTCATCCGGTGTTCTGGGTGAATGAGGCTGGCGAACATCCCCAACCGCTAACGGTGATTACAGAAGCGGACGTGCAACAAGGGATATGGAAAGTGAATAGCGCGATCGCCTTTAGCATAGCAGGCGAGAAGAGATCCGAGCTAGAACAGCACGCCCACCATTATGTCCGCCGACTCAGCAACGGTGGGAAGTATCCCCTAATTATCTGGCCGTATCACTCCATGTTAGGCGGCATCGGTCACGCCCTGGTGCCTGCGGTGGAAGAAGCGCTATTTTTCCATAATATTGCACGCCATAGCCAAACCCGCTTTGAAGTTAAAGGTTCAAACCCGCTAACGGAAAACTATTCTGTTCTCAGTCCTGAAGTATTGGATAATGCTCAAGGAGATGCGATCGCCCACAAGAATACCAGCCTGATTGCAAAACTCCTAGAATACGATGCCGTAATTATTGCCGGACAAGCCAAAAGCCACTGCGTCGCCTGGACAATTGAAGACTTACTGACCGAAATTCAGGCTAAAGATCCGCAACTGGCTAACAAAGTCTACCTCTTAGAAGATTGTACCTCCCCGGTCGTTGTCCCCGATGTTGTAGACTTTACCGAACAGGCCGATACAGCCTTTCAACGCTTTGCAGACGCTGGAATGCAAATCGTACAATCCACCCAGCCCTTAGAGACTTGGCCCGGTCTGTTTGCCCGTTAAAATAAAATCAATACTCTTGAGATAGCCGCGATTATCCCTTGCTACGCCTTGGCTATCTCACCCCAGTTAACGAGATACAAGCCAGTTTAACGTCTACTTTCCCCTAATTGACTGACAATCAAGATAGGCGTGTAGGTTGGGTTGAGGTACGAAACCCAACAAAACCCTGGCTTCCAGCAGTTTCGTCAGTCATCTTGAAAGACTTCCAACGTCAGCCTTCCTCAACCCAGAATAGCCGCCGCATACCCCAGTCAAAATAGTCCAAAACTTCTCTACCATTCAGCATAGAGCGCTTTTGGCTGGCTTATGTATGATTAGATACTAATTTTTCTCAGTCTCAGAGTGTTACGTTTGAATGATAACTCAGTTATCTTAGTATTACAGAGATTATCGGAGGTTGCGTATCCCTTCGCAATCAAGACAGGTCGTTCCTCCGCAGTCGCCGCCTAAAAACCTCTATACGAGTACAAATCTATGTTAGAGCCTGGAACCATTATTCACCAACACTATAAGATTATTCAACGTCTTGGGGAGTCAAAGGGAAAAGGGGTGGAAACTTACCTTGCTAAAAATCTTAAACTATCTCCGCCCGATCGATGTGTAATTAAGCGATTGATTTTGCTCCACGGATATGAGCAACGAAAAACGGTACGACGCTTATTTTTAAAAGAAGTTGAGGTGCTTAAAAATTTAGGACAGCATCCCCAAATTCCTAAACTTATTGATTTTTTTGAAGAAAATCAGGATTCATTTTTAGTTCTTGAATATATTAAAGGACATGAATTAGTCCAAGAGCTATCACCCCAAAAAATCTGGCCAGAAGTTCAAGTCATGAAACTGCTTGATGAGGTTCTTCAGGTCTTGAGTTTTGTTCACGATAGTCAAATTATACATCGCGATATTAAACCTGAAAACTTAATTAGACAAAACCCTGAAAATTTGCTTTGTTTAATTGATTTTGGCTCTGTTAAAGAAGTGACAACGAGTATTACTAATGAACAAGGAGAGATTATTTCAACAGTACGTATCGGTACCTGGGGTTATATGCCAAAAGAGCAAGCCAGCGGTACCCCCTACTTTAGTAGCGATTTATATGCGGTGGGGATGATTGCAGTTCAAGCTTTAACGGGTTTGCATCCCCTAGATTTACATCCTCATCCCCAAAGTCTAGAAATAATGTGGCGAGAACGTGCTAAAGTTAGCGAAAAATTTGCTAATTTTATTGATAAAATGATTCGTTTCGATTTTCGTCATCGCTATCGATCTGCGCGGGAAGCATTGCAAGATTTATCGGCTTTGAACTAATTACAATCATAGTATCATAATGAAACGAAAAATACTTCAAGGGCGCTATCTATATCATATTTTTGAAGAAATCGGTTCGGGCGGAGCAAGTATTGTTTACAAAGCAAGTTATGAGGATAGAGATTCAAATACACAAATTTGTGCTGTCAAAAAGCTAAAAAATAATCCGGCTTGTAATCATAGCGAACCCTTGCCTCCCGAAGAAATAGAAAAACGCTTCAGGCTAGAGGTTAAAGCACTTAAAAAGCTAACTAAAAATCCACAAATACCTAATATAATCGACTATTTCAAAAAGCGCAATAATTTTTATATTGTTTTAGAATTTATTGAGGGAATTATTCTGAATGAAGACTTAATGCCAGAACAACCTTGGGATGAAATCAAGGCAATTCTTTTTCTAGAAGATACTTTAAAGACATTAAGCTGTATTCATCAATTTAACTTTATTCATCGAGACATTAATCCTAAGAATATTATTAAACGAAAAAAAGATAACAAAATGGTAGTTATTGATTTTGGGTATGTTTATGCAGTCGATAAACCTGACCAATGTTCGCTTCCAATACCCAGAGATACAGTAAGAATTCAAGCTTTTGGCTATACTCCTAGTGAAGTTGCTTTTGGTCAACCTCAAGTCAGTAGCGATATCTATTCTATTGGAACAATTGCTATTCAGGCTTTGACGGGCATGAAGATAGAACAGTTAATACAAGAACGAAAACAAAATAAAGATAAAAACGAATTAGTTTTACGTCGCTTATTGCCTAATCTTAATCTAGAAATTCTCCATATTTTAGATAAAATGGTTCGTTATGATTGTCGCTATCGCTATCAATCAGTAACAGAAGTTTTAGAAGAGATTTATGATACTGAAATTTATAGAAATTATGAAAATTCTCGGTATTTAGGTAAATACTTAATTCTTCAGCCTTTAAGCAGTACCGACAGTGCCGCTTATTGTACTACGTTACTTTGTACTCTTAAATCTAATCCAGATGGAGAAAGGTTTGTTGTTAAAGAAGTGACACCTGTTCTAGATAGCCTAGAACAAAGGCAACTGGCAAAAAATTTATTGAATCCTATTATTAATAAATTGCACGAGCTTAAAGATCGGGATATGTATCCTAAGTTTGTTGAATGCTTTGAATTTAATAAGAAGTTTTATTTTGTTCAAAAATTTGTATCAGGAACAACAGTTGGCGAGGAGCTTATACCGGGTACGCCTTGGAAAACAGAAAAAGTGTATAACTTGGTTAGAGAAACTTTGAAGATTCTGGAAAAACTTCATCAAGAAAATATAAAACATTTAGGAATCAACCCTTATAATTTAATTCGCAGAGTTAATGATAACAAACTGGTTTTAGTTGATTTTCCAGAAATTAATGCGATTAAACAAAAGTTGTCTGCCTCTCAAAACCCGTTAATTAGTGCTTCTGGTTCTATGGACTACATAGCACCCGAACAACGAATGGGCAATCCGTCTTTGAGTAGCGATGTTTATGCTGTGGGATTAATCGGCTTACAAGCTTTAACCGGCTTGAAGGCACGAGTTATCATTGGCTTAGAGAACGATGATAAAAAAGTGAATTCCGATCTGAGACATGAACTCGATCGAATGATTTGTTCCAGTTCAGACAACGAATATTGTTCTGCTAGCAAAGCTTTGGAACAAATTAATAATTTAGAGAAAACTTGGACGAAAGAGGCGTTTAGATATCTCTGTAAAAATGAGTTTGCAAAAGCCGTGGAAGCTTACGATAAAATTTTGGCTGAAATGCCTGATTTTTATCGGATTTGGTATAAGCGAGGTCATGCTTTTGAAAAATGGGGCGATCGCACTCGCGACGCAGCCGAAAAACAGGCGTATTACGAAGAGGCGATCGCATCTTTTCAAAAGACATTAGAAATTCAACCCAGTTACTTCAAAGCATTGCAAGGTTTAGCAAGGGTTTATTTTAAAATGAATGATTATCAGCAAGCGTTTCAATACTACGAAGCATCTGCAAAAATGAATCCAGATCCTTATAAAGATTGGTCTCGACAAGCTGAAGTTCTATTAAGTGCCAAGCGATATCCAGAAGCAGTTGAACTTTATGAAAAAACCTTGTCATTTTTAACCCATTCTTCGCCCCTTCTCAGGGAGTCCTCCATTTTGGGTTATGTTTATAGGTCTTGGTATGGGAAAGCAGAAGGCCTCTATGCATTAGGGCGCTATGAAGAGGCTAAGGAGTCTTACCATCAGGCGTGTTTGTTAAGACCGGGTTATCCAAAATACGAATGTGGCTATGCTAACGCGTTGTTTAAGCTGGGTGAATATTCTGAAGCAGAAAAGGCTTATTGTAATGCCTTAAAACGCGATCCTCGATATCCAGAAGCCTTTTATGGCTTAGGTCGAGTTATGGAAGAGTTTGGTGAATACCGAAAAGCGATTGATTATTCTAAAAAAGCTTGTGCCATTAAAGATCGAGAAAATGTCCCCTATTTAGAGGCTTGGCATCGACAAGGGGTAGTTTTAGAAAAAATGCGCTGTTCTACCCAAGCATTTGCAATTTATCGACAAATTCTAAAACTTCATCCCGACTACCAACCCGCCCTAGAAAGTTGTCAAAAAATGAGACAAAGACAACGCTTTAATGCTTTACCCAGGTGGGTGAGAGCAATTGTTAATCTGTTCCGAGGAGTCTTGAGACGCCAACCTCAGTAACAACTTTCTTTAACCCCAAATTTTGCAATATGGGGGAAGAAACCTCAAGCTATGGTAAAACCCAAATCTCACGACTTGGGTTTCTTTTTTATGTTTGTCCTCAGCCAGGGGTTGTGTTGGGTTTCGTACCTCAACCCAACCTACCAGAGGGGTTAATTTTATAGCATGGCGGGAAGTTTGCGGCGTTTTTTCCGAGTCGTCCAAGTTAAACCAGCTAAAACACCGAAACCGACTAGGGTAGAGGGTTCTGGGGTTTCTTTGGAGGCTACAAGGTCGCCAGTTAGCGCGATCGCATCATTGTTACACTCTAAAAATAAGGTGCTGTAAAAGTTACCTGCTGGTAGTAGCGATTTCTCAAACCAGAACCCAAAGGTTTCGCTTCCCGTAGCGGGTAAGTAGCCTAAGTCAAAACCCGCAGCCGCAAGTTCCGTAGAATTGACTAGGGTAATATCGCCAATTCTGTTCCCCGTTGCAATCACATTAGGAACGAGGGTATGGGGTTGCTCATGGCTTCCGGGGGTTGTATAAGGTGCATAATAAGGATCGTTCCAGGCTAAATCACCCATTGCAGCCTGTTGACCCGTGAGTGGTAAAACGCCGCCTAGGTTATGATTGCCGAGATTAGACCAGCCTCCATTGAGATGCACTACACTGGTTGCTTGGACATTTTCATAAACGCCAATGGAAGGTGCATGAGAATCATTTGTACCTGCAAAACGAATCCCAAATAAACTTGCACTATCATTCGCGGCTTTGAAATTTCCTAAACCAGAGAAGTCAAAAAATAAATCTCCCCAGCCAATATTGCCATTACTGATGGAATACCGGCCCACCGTGTTACCTACATTATTACCGCCGATAGGGAGATTTGCATTAATACCCACCCAAATACGGTTATTATTCACATCATCTTTGATGGCCATGCCGTAGATTTCGTAGATGGTACCCCCTGCATTGACACCGCCATTCCCGTTACTCGCCAGACTATCGTAGCTTGGATCGATGGCGTAGTTCCAACCGTTATGGAGGGTTCCAGCTAAAGCGGCTTGAGAAAAGACGAGGCTAAATAGGAGGGTAGCGGAGGTTAAGGTCGCTTGTAGAAGAGGGGATTGCGGAATTCTCATCATTTGTCGTGAAGTTTAGGTTTGTAGGGGAAAGTCGTGAGGTTCTATGCCTTACAACGCTTAGGGAAGAGTGCCACCGTCGGGATGGCGATCGCAATTCCTCAACAATCTTGCCGAGGTTAAAAAGATTGCTCAGTAGTTTATCGTGTCTTTTGGGACAAAAGCTCTGATTAACTCCGTACTTTACACAATCTTTAAAGGAACCCTCGGAAAAGAGAAGGAATCAGTAGACTAAAGAAACATCCGTACCAAGGACAATCGGTTGCCCATGTTGTCGCGCGAATTTTTATTGCAGATTGCCCGAACTCAAGAACTCTCTCGCAAGCAAGAAGAAGTATTGCTCGCAAGGTTCGCCGAGGAATTGGATTACGAACAGATGGGCGAGCAACTCGAAACCTCTGCGGGAGCTTGCCTCAAACGCATGGGCGAAATCTATAAAAAATTTGGGATTACCGGAGAGCGGCGCGGAAAGGAAAATCGCCTCAGAATTTGCCTGCTCAATTACTGGGATGAGCGTCGGCGCAGCGAGCCAGAGCCGCCAGCAGAACTAGAGTTAGAACCCCTCGACTTTGTTCAACCAGAAATCGCCATTTTTCATCCCTACCAAAACCTACCCGCCCCCAGCCATACCGTTTTTGTGGGTCGAGAGGCCGAAATTAGCCGCTTGCTCGAACTGCTCTCCCCCAACCATAGCGCCCACCTGATTAGTATTGATGGTTTGGGGGGCGTGGGTAAAAGCACCCTCGCCCTAGAAGCGGCTTATCGCTGTCTGCAAGCCAGCCGCATCCCCGAAGCCTTGCCAAACGTACCGCGTTTTGAAGCAATTATCTTTACCTCTGCCAAACAAACACACCTCACCCCTGGGGGATTATTACACCGCTTAAGACGAGAACACACCCTCCAGGCGATTTGCCAGGAAATTGCCCGCACTCTAGAGTTCCGTGAAATTACCCATAGCGAACCGGGCGAACAACTCGAACGCACCCGCGATTGTCTGGCTCGCTTGTCTACTTTACTAATTGTGGACAATCTAGAAACCTTGGAAGACCGCCAGGACGTTTTATCGTTTTTATATGACTTGCCTGCCAATGTCAAAGTTATCGTCACCACGCGAGAGCAAGCGATGTTCGTCCCGATTCGCTTAACCGCCTTCGCCTCATCCGACGCCGAACAGTTTATCCAGTACCAAAGCCAGGAACGCGGGGTAGAACTGGATTCTTCAGAAATTCGAGCTTTGGCTCAGAAAACCTCTGGAATTCCCGCCGCAATGGTTTATGCCATTGGGCAGTTAGCGTCGGGTTATTTGCTCCCCGATGTTTTGCAACGCATTGACAACGCTCAGGGCGATATTGCTCAGTTTTGTTTTGCGGGTTCGGTGGAGTCTTTGCGCGATCGACCGGCACATCGCTTACTCATGGCGCTGGCGATGTTTGGCGCGCCTGCCTTACGAGAGGCGATCGCCACCGTTGCCTTTCCCCTCCCCGATGCGATCGCCACGGCTGATGGTTTAGCTCAACTGCAACAATTATCTCTAGTCCAACCCGTTCGGGGTCGATATCAGTTGCTAGCGCTGACTCGCGAGTACGTGTTAGGAGAATTAGCCGCCTATGCTCCGGGTGATTTTCCCGCTCAAGCTCGCCAGCGGTGGCTAAAGTTTTACCAAGACTTTGCCAAGCGCTATGCTGAAAAAGACTGGCAAGAATGGCATCCCCCCTCAGAACTCCTCGATCGCGAGTGGGAAAACCTGAAAGCCGCGATCGATTGGTGTATCGCTCAAGACCAATACGAGCCAGTCTGGGAATTTTGGCAGAAAGTGAAGGGATACGCGCTCGTTCAAGGCTATTGGGATGACCGATTAATTTGGACAAGCTGGCTGATGCAGCACACTGAGCAACGGGGAGATTGGTCTAATTTAAGCGAGCTTTTGCTAGAACGGGCAAAAACCCTAACTTTAATGGGACGGACGGCGCAACTAGGGGAAGCCACCACGTTGTTAGAGAAGGCTTGGCGGTTGCGGGACTATCAAAATTCAATCTTTCAATGTCGCTTAATGAGCGCGATCGCAGTTTTGCAGATTCGCTTAAACCGTTTTGACATTGCCCAAGACTGGCTCAACCGCCAGCGGCAGGTTTTGCAGGAGACAACGCTCGATCCGGTTCAGATGCAGCGCTTGTGGATTCACCTGCATTACTATGAGGCGGAAGTTTGCTATCAACTCGGTGAATATCAACCTGCTAAACGGCTGTATCAACAGGCGCTCAAATCTGCTCAACAAATCGGCTGGCGGCGCTGCGAAATTTATATCCAGCATTGGCTGGCGGAGGTGGCGATCGCGCTTCTCGAACTCCCCAAGGCCACAGCATTGCTCGAAGAGGGTTTGCCCATTGCTGAAGCTCAGGGCGATCGCCGATGCATGGCTTACTACTACCGCGCTTTGGCGATGTTGGCACATCTGCGAGAGCAGGAAGAGCGATCGCACCATTGGGCGAATTTAGCGCTTTCAACCTTCGATCGCTTGGGGATGTTACCCGAAGCCGAAGAAATGCAAGCCAGACTACACAAATACACAAAAAAAGAGGCGTAAATTACACGCCTCTGGGGTGGATCGAGAGAGGGCAGGTTATCCCATCTCAAATCGGGGTAGAATCTCCTGCGGGTCGAAGTCAACGCGCGGGCGGGCTTGCGGGTTAGCGTCAATTAAAATACAAGCACCTGCCTGAGTTAGATCGCTCTCATTGGCTCCGAGTAACAAGCAACTGGCTGGCGCGGGCGGGGAATCTTCAGATTGAGCCGGGGAAATAGCTAGCACAGAAGAGACTTGGTGAAACAGCGCTTGCGTTTCTCCAAATGCCAGGTGGAGTTGTTGGCGATCGCCTTCATCGCGGGTGCCAAAATAGGGAAAGTGATGCAGAAAGCGACCAAACAGCATTTCACAATCTTGAGCATATTTGTGAGTATCCAAGATATGGTGGTGCCAAACGGTATCGATTTCTTGACTAGGGACGAGAGGATGGTTGGGGTAGAGGTAGACTAAGCACAGGAACATCAGATATTGTGCGATCGCCTTCAGGGTTTTTTTGCGACTCCATCCTTGCCCGGACTGGCGATCCATAAGCTGAAAGGCAATTGGGCCAAGGTCTAGCGATTTCAGCTTGTGGATAAAGGTTTTCACATCTTGCCAATTCAGTTGTCCGGTCATCTGTAACTCCTTGTGATTTTTGTGTATTTCCTGTATTTGAAATCTACATTGACTACACAAAATTCGTCAAGCACTTCACGTATTCTTCACAAAAGAGTCAGCAGCACCTCCCGATCTGGTGGACTGTGTAGTTTATTGGCAGTAAAATCAAAGTAATTCCCCTAGATATACACAAATCCATGAATTCTAGTGAATTCACAGAGCGATTTCAAGGTCTGACCCCAAAGCCCAGAAATGTTTTAGAACTCTTGCTGAACGGCAAAAGCGATGACGAAATCGCGCAGTTAATCGGTGCATCGGCCTCTACAGTCCGCAAACACATTCAGAATTTATGCGATCGCTTTGAGATTCCCCGCGAAGCCGAAGGACTCAAACGCAACCGTCGCGAAGACTTGATCGCCTTAGCCCGTCAATATAAACCGCAATTGCGGCAAGCTTCCCCACCCTCGGTGCAAACTGCGATCGCCACCTCTTCTCAAGACTGGGGGGATGCACCCGACGACTCGGTTTTTTATGGGAGAACCCCAGAACTCGCGACGCTAGAACAATGGATTATCCGCGATCGCTGTCGCCTAGTGGCCATTTCCGGTATCGGGGGAATCGGTAAAACCCTATTCTGCGTCAAACTCAGCAAGCAAATTCAAAATCATTTTGCAGTTGCGATCTGGCACAGCTTCCGCCAAGGCTTAGTTCTCGATGATTTTTTAGACCGTTTCTTAAATCTATTTCCCCAGAAATCGCGCCTCCCCTCCGATAAAAATGAAAAAATCAAACAGTGCCTTCAACACTTACAAGACCACCGCTGCTTGCTCATTTTTGACCAACTAGACGCAATCTTTGGTGAAAAAGAATTTGCCGGGTCTTATCTAGAGGGATATCAAGACTATGCAGAACTTATCAAGAAAGTTGCCGAAGTCAACCACCAAAGCTGCTTATTAATTAATAGTGTTGAAATCCCTTCCCAGATAGCCTTACTCGAAAATCAAGATGGATTTGTCCGCCAGTATAAATTGAAAGGTCTAGCTGTTGAAGATGCCCAAAACATCTTAATCGAGAAGAACCTCACCGGCAAAGAAAGATGGGCAGATATCATTAACTTCTTTGAAGGCAATCCCCTCGTGATTAAAATGATTGCTGCCACTATCAAAGAACTTTATAACGGTGATGTTATCCCCTTTCTTCGTCATAGCTATACCCAATTAGGGCGAGATTTAGAAATCTTCTTAAAAGATGTCCTCGATCGATTGCAACCCTTAGAATCTGACCTGATCTATCAGATGGCGATCGCCGTTGACCCCTTGAGTTTCGACACCTTACAAACCCTGATTTTTCCGCCCCCTTCCCTGTCCGAACTGCAACGCGCCATTGAATCCTTGAGTCGGCGATCGCTGATTGAAATTCGCGGCGGCAAATTCATTCTACCCCAGGCAATTGTTGCCTATGGCAATATGCAACTGGTTGAAGAGGTCTTTCAAGAAATTCAAGCCTTACTCGCCAACAAGAATATTAATAGCCTCAAGCGCTTAAGAGTGCATAATCTGATACAACCTGAGAAAGCCAGCCCCAAACCGCAATCGCTCAACCGAGTTTCTCTCAAAGAATCCATTAGAAAGCGATTGGATTTAACATTTTTTAATCAATCCTGGGTTAAGGCATTGCAGTCTCTTTTACCCCTATTCCAAGACCAACCTCAACTCACAGTTGGCTATAGCGAAAGAAATTTGCAATATCTTATTTCCGAATTCGATCGGCGAATGATAAATTAAGGGCAACCTAACCGATCGAATGCCGATCGCCGTACTTTTGCATGGGATCGCCAAAACTGCAATTTAAGGGGAAGTGAGGAGCAAGCATCATGAGTTATCGAATGGATCGGCGGGCCTATGCGGAAACCTACGGCCCCACAGTAGGCGATCGCATCCGCCTAGCAGACACCGAATTAATCATCGAAGTCGAACGCGACTTAACCACCTACGGCGATGAAGTCAAATTTGGCGGCGGGAAAGTCATCCGCGATGGTATGGGTCAATCTCCGATTACCAACGCCGATGGGGCCGTCGATACAGTGATTACCAACGCCTTAATCCTCGACTGGTGGGGCATCATCAAAGCCGATATTGGGATTAAAGACGGCAAAATATACAAAATTGGCAAAGCCGGAAATCCCTACATTCAAGATAACGTCGATATTATTATTGGTCCCGGCACCGAAGCGATCGCCGCAGAAGGAATGATCCTCACCGCCGGGGGGATCGACAGCCACATTCACTTTATCTGCCCGCAACAGATCGAAGTGGCGATCGCCTCCGGAGTCACCACCCTGATTGGCGGCGGAACGGGCCCGGCGACGGGAACCAACGCCACCACCTGCACCCCTGGCCCCTGGCACATCTACCGGATGTTGCAAGCCGCCGACGCCTTCCCCATCAACATCGGCTATTCAGGCAAAGGCAATAGCGCCCAACCCGAAGGACTAATCGAACAGATTCAAGCCGGAGTCATTGGACTCAAACTCCACGAAGACTGGGGAACCACCCCCGCCACCATCGACACCTGCTTAAGCGTCGCCGACGAATATGACGTGCAAGTCGCCATCCACACCGATACCCTGAATGAAGCCGGATTTGTGGAAGACACCATTCAAGCTTTTAAAAACCGCGCCATCCACACCTACCACACCGAAGGCGCAGGCGGCGGACACGCCCCCGATATTATCAAAGTCTGCGGTCAAGCCAACGTTCTCCCCTCATCCACCAACCCCACAAGACCTTACACCCTCAACACCCTGGAAGAACACCTCGATATGTTGATGGTATGTCACCACCTGGATCGCAGCATTCCCGAAGATGTCGCCTTTGCTGAGTCGCGCATCCGCAGAGAAACGATCGCCGCCGAAGATATTTTGCACGACTTAGGCGCATTTAGCATGATCGCCTCCGACTCCCAAGCAATGGGAAGAGTCGGGGAAGTGATTATCCGCACCTGGCAAACCGCCCACAAAATGAAAGTCCAGCGGGGGCCTTTAGAACCCGATTCCTCACAAAACGATAACTTTCGGGCCAAGCGGTACATCGCAAAATATACAATTAACCCTGCCATTACCCACGGAATTGCTGACTCTGTGGGATCGGTAGAAGAAGGCAAACTCGCGGATTTATGCCTATGGAAACCCGCCTTTTTTGGCGTCAAACCCGAAATCGTTATTAAAGGCGGCGCGATCGCCTACGCCCAAATGGGAGACGCGAATGCCAGCATCCCCACCCCGCAACCGATCCATATGCGGCCCATGTTTGCCAGCTTTGGCGGGGCGATCGCCACCACCTGTTTAACCTTTATTTCTCAAGCCGCCCTAGAAGCAGATATCCCAACTCAGTTAAAATTACAGAAACCCGGAGTTGCCGTTTCAGGAACTCGCCAACTCACAAAGCGAGACCTTAAACTGAATGAAGCCCTACCGCACATTGAAGTCGATCCGGAAACCTACGAAGTCAGGGCGGATGGTCAGCTTTTAACGTGCGAACCTGCAACGGTTCTTCCGATGGCTCAACGTTACTTTCTGTTTTAAGAGTGCAATTTGTTGTCTTCTCTCTCAAGCAGTTCCCCCTCTTTCGATTTCCAGCGAAAAAAATATTCTCTGGAAATCGATTTCTTGCAAGAAATAGAATTGATTTACTCTAAAAAATGGAGAATCAATCAAAAGAGTGAGGTAAATTTTGCAGTAACGCGCCAAAATTTTGACGAGTCTCTGAAGCATTCAGACCTCTCAATAACTGATGTTTTAATTCCTTATTTAGAGAACACTTTTTACAGATGAGCCATTCGTCTTTTGCTAACTTCAGTCAAAAAGATCGCATCCTCGTCGTTGATGACTCTCCAGACAACTGTTTCTTGATTCAATCCATTTTAGAGGAAGAAGGCTACGAAATTACCATTGCCGAAAGTGGTAAAGCCGCCCTTGCTGAAGTGGAAGCCTCTCCCCCGGATCTCGTCCTGCTGGATATCATGATGCCAGATATGGATGGTTACGAAGTCACGCAGCGCCTCCGGGATAATAAATCGCTGCCTTTTATGCCGATCCTATTGATTACCGCCCACGATCAACCCAGTGTCGTCAAAGGTTTGGATTTAGGGGCAGATGACTTTATCCGCAAACCCGTGGAGTTTGATGAGTTATTAGCGCGAGTGCGATCGCTCCTCCGCCTCAAGCATAGCGTTGACGAACGCGATCACATCGCCCGCCAGCGCGAAGACTTCGTATCTCGCCTCACCCCACGATCTCCGCACCCCCCTAGTGGCTGCCGATCGAATGTTGAACCTCTTTCAACAAGGGGCGTTTGGCGAACTCAACCCCGGCGTTGTCGAAGTGGTGACTACCATGATTAGCAGCAATCAAAACCTGCTCAAAATGGTGAACCAACTCCTAGAAGTCTATCGCTATGAAGCAGGGCGCAAAAACTTAGCCTTTTCTCCGCTCGATTTGCCCGAACTTTTGCAAGAGATTTGTCAAGAATTAAAACCTTTAGCCTTAGAAAAGGAGCTTGAACTTAAACTTCAAATTAATTCTGATGTAGAAAACATGAAGGGCAAAGTTTTAGGCGATCGCATCGAACTCCGCCGAGTTTTAACCAACTTAATCGGCAATGCCATTAAGTTTACCGATACCGGATTTGTTGCTATTAACCTCAAACGAATTGAAAGCCCTTCATCGTCAGATCGCGTAGCCATTGAAATTCAAGATACGGGTTCGGGGATTTCTCCCCAAGAACAAGCAACCTTATTTGAACGCTTCCGCACCGGCAGCCACAAAAGAGCAGGTAGCGGTTTAGGATTATACCTATCGCGCCAAATTACAGAAGCCCACAATGGCACCCTTAACTTATCTTCGCAGGTGGGAAAAGGAAGCGTCTTTACGGTGAAATTGCCGATCCATAGCTAAAGCCTCACCCTCTCGCCAATCAACAATTATGATGAAGAGATTGATAGGTTTAGCGATCGATCGTCGCGTGCAAAGCAAGCCTCGCTCGTTTTTTGTTTCAGGGTTTAGGTTGAATTTCAATCCGTTAACAGGGCTTTAAACTCATGCACTCCATTCCGCAAATTCTGCAACAGCAACGAGAGTTTTTTCAAACAGGTCAAACCCGCCCCCTTGAGTTTAGAATCGCTCAACTCAAGCGACTAAAACAAGCAATTTTAGACGCCAAAGACGACATCATTGCCGCAGTCAACGCCGATTTAGGGAAACCCGAACTTGAAGCTTACCTCTCTGAAATTGGCGTCGTCAGAGAAATTGAAGATATCCTCAAAAAGCTGAAATCTTGGGTAAAGCCGCAAAACGTTAAAGTCCCCATCGACCAATTTCCAGCCCGTGCCCAAATTTACTCAGAACCATTAGGGGTTGTTCTAATTATTAGCCCTTGGAACTATCCCTTTTACTTAGTCATCTCTCCCCTCATTGCCGCGATCGCCGCTGGCAACTGTATTATTGTTAAACCCTCAGAAATTGCCGCCCGTACCTCCCAAGTTATTGCTAACTTAATTACTAAAACCTTCGATCCCCACTACATTGCAGCCCTTGAAGGCGGCGTTGAAACCAGCCAAGAACTCCTCGCCCAACGCTTCGACCATATCTTCTTTACCGGGGGAACCGCCATCGGCAAAATTGTTATGGAAGCCGCCGCCAAACACCTCACCCCCGTTACCCTAGAATTAGGCGGAAAAAGCCCCTGCATCGTCGATACCGATATTGACCTCAACACCGCCGCCAGACGCATCACCTGGGGAAAATTCCTCAACACCGGACAAACTTGCATCGCCCCCGACTATCTACTCGTCGATCGCCAAATCAAGCCCGCTTTACTTGATAAAATTAAAGCGCAAATTATCGAATTTTACGGCGAGAACCCCGCCAAAAGCCCCGACTACGGCAGAATCATTAACCAAAAGCAATTTTCCCGCCTCGCTAGCTTACTCCACGATGGGAACATCATTATCGGCGGAGATACCCTCCCCGAAGAACGCTACATCGCCCCAACCGTCATCGATAACATCAGTTGGGATGCGCCCATCATGCAAGCAGAAATTTTTGGGCCCATCCTCCCGGTTTTAGAGTATAGCGATCTCTCAGACGCGATCGCCCAAATCAACGCCCGACCCAAACCCCTCGCCCTCTACCTCTTTTCCCGAAATACCGCCCATCAGCAACAAGTCCTAGAACAAACCTCTTCAGGTGGCGTTTGTCTCAACGATACGATTATGCACATTGGCGTTGCTGACTTACCCTTCGGCGGCGTCGGTAATAGCGGTATGGGTTCCTATCACGGAAAAGCTGGCTTCGATACCTTCTCTCACCAAAAAAGCGTCCTCAAAAAAGGCTTCCGCCTCGATCTCAACTGGCGCTACGCCCCTTATGCAGGGAAGTTGGATTTGATTAAGAAAATTATCCGCTAATGACTTTAACCGAACAAATTCTTTCACAACTGAACGGCGATGTTTTGGGGGGGCTGCGGAAGGCGGATCGGCTTTGGCAGAATCTTCGAGAACAGACATTACCCGTTCCTGGGGTTGTCACCTCAGAGATAGGCGAATTGCCTAACCTTGACTGGGATGTGGTGGTGAGTGGGGGGACGTTGGGAATTGCGATCGCCACAGCCTTACAATTGCGAGGAAGGCGGGTTTTGCTGTTAGAAAGAGGCAAACTGCGGGGGCGCGATCAAGAATGGAATATCTCTCGCGATGAATTTGCCACCCTGGTTGAACAAGGGTTATTAACCGCTGAAGAACTCCAAAGGGCGATCGCCACTGAGTATAACCCCGCCCGCATCTATTTTCCCGGTAACCCTGAAGTTTTCGTCCGAGATGTCCTTAACATCGGCGTAGACCCCGTTTATTTACTAGAAACCTTAAAAAACAGATTTCTATCAGCAGGCGGTCAACTGCTGGAAAACACGCCCTTTAATAGCGCCACAATTCATCCCAACGGCGTCCAAATCTCTGCCGGAGAACAAATCCTCACCACTCGCCTGCTGATTGATGCAATGGGGCATTTTTCCCCCATCGTTCGCCAAGCCCGAAACGGCAAAACCCCCGATGCGGTGTGTTTAGTGGTGGGAAGTTGCGCTACGGGCTACCCGGAAAACTCTAGCGGCGATCTAATTGCCAGCTTCACGCCTGCAATCCACCAGTGTCAATACTTTTGGGAAGCTTTCCCCGCCAGAGATGGGCGAACCACCTACCTATTTACCTATCTCGATGCCGATCCGCAGCGCTTCAGTTTAGAATTCCTATTTGAAGAATATCTCCGCCTTTTACCGGAATATCAACAGGTTCAACTCGACCAATTGCAGTTTCAACGCGCCCTGTTTGGCTTTTTCCCCTGCTATCAAGATAGCCCCTTAAAAACGCCCTTCAACCGGATTTTACCCGTGGGAGATAGTAGCGGCAGTCAATCTCCGTTAAGCTTTGGCGGGTTTGGGGCAACCATTCGCCACCTGCAACGGCTAACCAAGGGCATAGACAGCGCCTTAGAAGCGGATGTGTTAAGCGCCAATGCCCTTGCCCGGTTGCAACCCTATCAGCCGAATTTATCTGTCACCTGGCTATTTCAGCGGGCGATGAGTATGGGGATGCAGCAAAACCTCGATCCGCAGCAAATTAACCAATTGCTCGCGGTTGTGTTCCCGATTATGGATAAATTAGGAGATGACGTGCTGCGTCCGTTTTTACAGGATGTGGTACAGTTTAGTCCGTTGACGCAAACGTTGATCGAAACAGCCCTCAGTTCTCCAGGTTTGATTGCTAAAGTGGTTCCCCAAGTAGGGTTAGGGATGTTACTGAACTGGATGAGACATTATCTTAACCTGGGCGTTTATACGGGGTTGTATGCTGCGAGTCAAGCGATGGGAATCAGTGATTGGATCGATAATCTCCCGCCAAAACAACGCTATTATGGTCAACGTCTTGTAGAGGCTTGGCAATATGGTTCTGGAAAGGATTACCAGCATTAGCAGATTTGAGACAAACTCTGACCCAGATTTTAATTAAATATCACCTAGAGAAGATTAAAACCCTTGGCGATGCCTATAGGGTAGTAGGAAGATTGCCCCAGCAAGCATCAATCGCCATACCCCGGCTTGACTGACAATCAAGAGAGTCGCGTAGGTTGGGTTGAGATCCGAAACCCAACAGCAGCCAGCATCGGACTTTCAGCAGTGAGTGTCAGTCAATTAGCACCTTACCCTTAAACCAGCCCAGCGCCACGGATAGCGATCGCCCTTTTTACAATAAGACCTATGGATTTTCCCCTAGCTAGACAGCACTTCTACCAAGAAGTTCAACAGCCTGACGCCCAGATTAATTTAGCCAAAGCTGCCCTATCTATCGCCGCCGAAGAATATCCCAACTTAGAGTTTGAATTGTACCTCAATGCGCTGGATACAATGGCTCAGGAAGTGGAGGAACGCTTACCCCCAGAACGCTATCCTTTGCGAGTCGTGCAAACGCTGAATCGTTACTTATATGAAGACTTGCGCTTTTGCGGAAATACTGACAATTACTACGATCCGCGCAATAGTTTCCTCAATGAGGTAATCGATCGGCGGACGGGGATTCCTATTACATTAGCTGTCATTTATTTAGAAGTGGCTAAACGGATTGACTTTCCCATGATTGGGATTGGGATGCCGGGACATTTTTTAGTTCGTCCGAATTTTGCCGACGCCGGAATTTTTATCGATGTGTTTAATCGCGGTGAAATCTTATTTCCCGAAGATTGTCAAGACAAATTAAAACAACTTTACGGGCGGGCGATTGAATTAACACCCGAAGTTATTCCTCCGGTGAATTCTCGGCAAATCTTAGCGCGAATGCTAACCAATCTGAAAATGATTTACCTCACGCGCCAAGAACAACTCAAAGCTTTAGCGGCGATTGAACGGATTTTACTCCTGTTTCCCGATTCGCCCTTAGAATTGCGCGATCGCGGTTTGCTTTACTATCAACTTCAACGTCGAACCTTAGCCATGCAAGACCTAGAAAGCTACCTCGATCGCCTGCCAATGGCTGAAGATGCCCCGGTAATTCTCCAACTCATAAACCAACTCAAAAGAGGATTGTTTTAATCCTCTCCTTTCAGTTGTTTTAACCGATTAATAACGACAGCTAACTCTTCAGGAGAATGAATCAAAAAATTCGGGTGATGTTTGGCAAGAATTTCAGGTGAATTGAATCCCCAACCCACCGCAATGACTTGAATGCCAGTCTGTTGTGCGGCTTCAATATCGCGCGTTTCATCGCCCACATACACCACGGATTGAGGAGACAGATTGGTTCGCTTCAGGAAATGCTTAATCACCCGCGACTTGCCAAACAACTTCATCTCCGAATAAACAAAATCAAGAAGGTTTGTTACTTGTTGTTTTCTAGAAAAAACAAAACATTCTCTTGAGCATTTGACGTGACAATTCCCAACTGATTGCCCTGTGCTTTTAACTCCAACAAAACATCTCGAATTCCCGAAATCGGAGCCAGTAAATGAATCTCCTGATTTAACTCCGATCGCACCTTTCGTAACAAAAAAGGTAGCTTAAAGACCGAAACCCCAGATTGTCGAATCACCTCCCTAGAAGTCAGTTGTTTAAGCCGCACAACATCTTCTGGACTAGCAGGTTTATACCCAAATTCAGAGGATAAACGATTGGTAATTCTTACAATCGCATCCAGCGTATCGGCCAAAGTACCATCAAAATCAAACAGAATGACTTTAATACTCATGGATTGGGATGAGCGGAAGCAACCTCCAGGGATGCCTCAAGATTAGCACGGGCATTGCGCCGCCACATCTGAGGTTTAATGCGGCGTAAAGCCGAAGCCACAAACCGCCGATCCCATTCTTCCTCAGACAAATTGGCTAATTCTGCCAGCGTGGGGGCTAAATTATGGGGATAAGGCGTAAAATCTGCCACATCCGTCGGTTGAGCAAAACGTTGATTCCAAGGACAAACCTCTTGGCAGATATCGCACCCCGCTACCCACCCTTCTAGATGCGGCGCGATCGCCTCCGGGAGATCGGCCTCGCGATTCTCAATCGTATGATAAGCGATGCAGCGATTGGCATCCACCACAAACGGCTGCGCGATCGCCCCCGTCGGACAAGCCTCCAAACAGCGCGTGCAAGTGCCGCAATGTTGCATATGCGGGCGATCCGGCGTTAAGTATCGATCTACCAATACCTCGCCTAAAAAGACCCAAGATCCATATTGACGGGTAATCGCATTCCCATTTTTAGCAATCCAACCGAGTCCGGCAGCTTGCGCCCAAACCTTATCTTGCACCGGCCCCGTATCCGCATAATAGCGGGTTTGCACCCCTTGCGCTTCCAGCCACAGACTGAAGGCCTTCAACTTCTTGTGCATCACCTTATGATAATCGCGTCCCCAACCATAGCGAGAGATTTTGGCATACTTAGCCCCAGGCGGGCGTTGGTAGGGCGTATAGTAATTAAGCGCCACACAAACCACCGACTGCACATTCGGCATCACCTCGCGCACATCTTGGCGGCGGGGGTTCGCCATCCACGCCATATCCGCTTGGTAGCCTAACGCCAGCCAGCTTTGCAGGCGTTCTACCGCCTCCTGAACCAGTTCATTATCCACTGAGGCAATTCCTACCAAGTGAAACCCCAGTTCTAATGCTTTTTGCTTAACCCGATCGGCATTTAAATTCATGATCCTTCCCTAGGCACAGGTGTTTTAAACGGCTGCTGTTCGATCATAGAAAAACCGCCAAAGCTGTTTTGTTAAACGCAACCTTATGCAAACCACCGATCGGACGCAAACAACCCAGACTTTGCCGATCCCAGCGATCGCGCAATACTTCGCCACCATGAACGCCCAAGACTACGCGCAAACAGCCGCCCTGTTTGCCTCAGAGGGCATTCTGCATCCCCCCTTCGAGTCCGATATTATCGGCCCGGAGGCGATCGCGCAATACCTGCAAGCCGAAGCCACGGGAATGCAACTCCAACCCCGCCAGATCGAAGAACAGGGCGATCGCACTTACCACGTTACCGGGAAAGTCAAAACCTCGCTATTTACCGTCAATGTAGCTTGGTTCTTTATCCTCAACCCCGATCGCCAGATCGCCAGCGTCACCGTTAAACTGATCGCCTCTCCTCAAGAACTCCTCAAACTGCGTTCCCGTGCTTAGATCGGGTTTTGAGATTGACTGGCCAGTTGAATGCGATCGCTCAATTGTCGTAACGTCCGCGCCATATCCGGATCGCTTTCCTTAAGTTGCGCCACCTTATCGCAGCTATACATCACCGTCGTATGATCCTTGCCGCCAAACTCCTCGCCAATCTTCGGTAAACTCAGATCCGTATGCTGGCGCATCAGATACATCCCCACCTGACGGGCCTGAGAAATTTCCCGGCGGCGAGAATTGCTTTTGAGGTCTTCCACTGACACATCAAACGCATCGGCCACAGTCGCCATCACCACCTGTGCGGAAACTTCCCCACTCCCCACAGGCGGATTTAAAACGGGGGCGATATTTTCCACCGTCATCGCCATGCCCGAAATTGACATATACGCCACCGCGCGAATTAAGGCCCCTTCTAACTCGCGAATATTGGAGGTATAGTTCGTTGCAATATACTCAATCACATCTCGCGGCAAGCGCATGTGTTCGTCTTCGGCTTTCTTTTGCAAAATTGCCATCCGCGTCTCTAAGTCGGGGGGTTGAATATCAGCAATTAACCCCATTGCAAACCGAGAACTCAACCGTTCTTGCAGGCGCGGGATCTGGTTCGGCGGTCGATCTGCGGCTAAAACCACCTGTTTTCCGGCTTCGTGCAGCGTGTTAAAGGTATAGAAAAACTCTTCTTGGGTGTATTCTTTGCCTTCAATAAATTGAATGTCATCCACCAGCAGCACGTCAGCAGCGCGGTAATGTTCGCGAAACCGTTGCATCCCATCTTGGCGAATGGCAGTAATCAAATCGTTGGTGAATTTTTCAGTAGAAACATAAAAGACTTTGGAGTCGGGGCGAATTTCCAGGCGGTAGTGACCGATAGCCTGCATCAGATGCGTTTTCCCCAAACCCACCCCCCCACACAAGAACAAGGGGTTAAACTCGCGTCCGGGGGACTCTGCAACCGCTAAAGCGGCGGCATGGGCCATGCGGTTATTGGCACCGACGACAAATCGCGAGAAAATATACTTGAGATTGAGATCCGTAGGCCGGGGATGAGTTGCGCTTGATTCAATAGGGGAGGGAGAATTGGGAGACGGCCAAAGGACATCGGTTTGACCGGCGCTAGCGTTTTCGGAGGTACTCGCAACAATAATCGAAATTTCTACGGGCTGACCGAGAATTTCTTGAACAACTTCGGCGATCGCTTTGATGTAATATTTTTGCAGCCAGTTACGAGCAAACGGATTGGGCGTGCTAATCACCAGACAATTATTGTCAAGGCGTTCTGCACTTGCCGTTTTAATCCAAGTCTCAAATGTGGGTCGGCTCAGTTGTAGTTGTAAGCGTTCTAATGTTTGACTCCAAAGACTTTCTAAAGGAATTTCCACGCTCTGATTCTCCACAATAACCCGGAAAGCTCCTCATACTATACGTTTGAGGAGAGTTTAATAATGCTGAATTCAGTCAATGGGTGCAAGCCGGACTCGAAGTTACTCAGTCAGAATAGTAGATAACGACCCGCTTGCCCAAATATGAGGATTAAAGCCACCATGAGTAGGAAACATCATCAGGTCGAAGAGGGAAGTTTTGATGCTCATCAAGCTGACTGGGTTAGCAGGGAGTCGCATCCAGTCACTTCTCCAAGTACCGATCTCAAAACTCATGGAACCGATAAAGGTTGGGGCAATACAGCCGTTTACATCTTACTCTTGGTTGCGGGGGCGGGGGTGGCGTTTGCGGGCGATCGCCTTTTGAACCCATCCGAAATCACCGTGCAACCTCCTTTGGCTCCTGCGTTTCACCCTTTACAGGGGTGGATCGATTCCGATTCTAACTCGATCGCAGCGGCAGTGGAGAAGGTCGGCCCGGCGGTGGTGCGAATTGATGCCACGCGCACGGTGGCTAGCCGAGAACGGGATTTTACCTTTAATCCGTTGTTTGATGAATTTTTTCAACCCCCAGAGCGATCGCAGATCGAACAAGGAGTGGGTTCGGGATTTATTATGGAGTCGCAAGGGATTATTCTCACCAACGCCCATGTGATTGCGGGCGCAGATCGCGTTAGCGTGACGCTCAAAGATGGTCGGGAGTTCGCCGGGGAAGTCCTTGGAGAAGACCCCTTAACGGATGTGGCAGTCGTTAAGATTCCCGCCGCCAATTTACCTACAGTCACGCTAGGCGATTCCATGAGCGTCAAGCCAGGGGAATGGGCGATCGCGATCGGCAATCCCCTAGGGCTAGATAATACGGTAACGGCGGGTATCATCAGCGCCACGGGTCGGTCGAGTTCGGATGTGGGGGTCCCCGATAAGCGGGTGGGGTTTCTTCAAACCGATGCCGCAATTAACCCCGGTAATTCCGGCGGGCCGTTGCTCAATCAATCGGGCGAAGTGATTGGCATGAATACCGCGATCATTGGCGGGGCGCAAGGTTTGGGGTTTGCCATTCCCATTCATACCGCCAGCGCGATCGCCCAACAACTGATTGCAACCGGAAAAGCCGAACACCCCTATCTGGGGATTCGCATGGTGACGCTTTCCCCTGCCATGCGAGCTAAAATTAATCGCGATCGCCCCCAAGGTTTAACCGTCTCCACCGATAAAGGGGTGTTAATTGTCGGCGTCACCCCCAATGCACCCGCCGCTAAAGCCGGTTTGCAAGTCGGAGATATCATCCAAGCCATCGACGAGCAACCCATGACCAGTTTTGATGGCGTCCAACGCGCGATTGAAGCGCAAAGCGTCGGCAGTCAGTTGCGCTTTGAGATTCTGCGGCAAAATCGCACCTTAAGCCTAGTGGTCGAACTCGGTTCCCTACCCAGCCAAAATTAGGCGTCTAAAAAATAGCCGCGATCGCGCAATTCTCGCAGCAGTTGACCAGATGTGCCTGTGACTCCTTCATACGGGCTTACCACCCGCTGGCGCACGCGTTCGAGGATTTCTTCGCGAGTCGTCGATTCTTCTGCTAGGCGTTGTTGCAGCGTTTCTAAGAAATACGCATCCGCAGCGCGATCGCCCTCTCCAAACAAGATTCGCCGTCCTCCGGCACTTTCAGCCATATTACAAAGAATCCGCTCCAACTGTTCGATCGAACGGCGGCGCATATCTTGCAAGACCATATCCCCATAAGCTTGTGGGGTTTCCAAAATCGTTCGGGAAGCGACTGTCCAGTGATGACCCCCATAAAAGTGAGTGCCTTCCGAAGGGTGGCTGCGAACATCATCAAGCGCTTCCACCATCACCGCCGATTGATCGTAAATTGGACGTTCCCGAACCAGGCGCAGCCATTGGCGAAATCCTCCCGTCCGCACTAAACGCACCAGCGGTTCGCGTTGAGCGTGCTGATAGGCATGGGTGGCAGGCAGTAAGGTCGCAACGGCTTGAATGTGCAACGGGAGTAGCGGATCGGGGAGGGTATGAATTTGCTGTAAGATGGCGATCGCGGTCTGACGAGAGCGCTGGACGCGTAATAAGCGTTGCATGTGGCGACGTTCTCGCCCATTGAGCGATCGCATCAGCCGAGAACGATCGCGCGCATTTGCACCCAAAATCTCTTGCTCTTGAGGCGTTAAACGGGCATCTGCCGCTTGTTGAATCGTTATCCCCGCCCGTTGTGCCGCTGAATACAAACGCACCATCATCGTAATTTGTTGGGTCAAAATCCTCACCAAATGTGCCGGGGCTAACCCTGGAATCGCTGGATTGTCTGCCCTCACCTGCTGAAGGGCTTGTCCAATTTGCCCTTGCAAGTCTGCCGGATAGTGACGCACAGCAGAAGCGGCAGTTGCCCGACGCAAGCGAGCCGCCCGCCGCCACAGTTCGCGCTGAATTTGCGCCTGCAACAAGCGATACGCCCGCAGATCCCCCTGACGCTGGCGGGCTTCTGCGGGCGAAATTTGGGCTGCTGGAGCGAGGAGTTGTTCTGTAGCAGCTTCGCCGTAGTTTTGAAGCAATCGGGCTAAAGCTTGGGCATCTTGGGGCGTTAGGCGATGGACGCTCTGCGGACGCAAAGTGGGGTCAAGTCCTTCTCGCGAGCCAAAATACTCAATTAAATAGTGGATAAAAGGGATATAGGGCGCTTTAATGCCAAAATTTTGGAAGGTTCCCCCCCGATTTCGACCGTGATGTAAATCGATGGCTAATCCGAGTGCATGATCGGTTCCGTGCGGATCGATCGAACCAAAGCCGTGATGAATTTCCTCGCCACCGGGAAGCGCTCCTAAAATATCTAGCAGTTGGCGGGCGGCGGCGGCAGAGTCGGGATCGGACGGATCGGGCAACCCTTCAAGGCGCGATCGCTTCGGTAAGAGATAATTTTGCAATCCCGGTTCTATATGCTCGTTGCGACCGTAGCCGGGAATGTCGCGTTGTTCGGCTTGAGCCTGCAACACCGCCAGCATGTGCAGCAGTTGCGATTTCAGCGTATTGAAAATCGCTTGACCCCGCTCAATACCCGTGGTGCGGGGGCGACGGGGACGCCGCCTCCCCCCATCCTCAAACCCCAGTTGTTTAGCCATTGCGTGGATATCGCGCAGCACTCGGTAAAAGCCTGCTGTGGGAATAAAGTGACCTTCCCCAACTGGGGGCTGCGTTCCGCGTTCGTCCATTCCCACTTGGGCGGCGGCGACAAAGTACACAGCGCGGGGATGAACCCCCACCCGCGCCCCAGCAATCCGCACGGTGGGCATATTACGTTCGCTAATAGCCTCTAGGTAGTTCGTCCCTAGGCTCGTTTCTGCCAATCGTTCTAAGTTGCGAACATAGTGCAAGATACTCTGCCAGCGATCGCCAATACCCAAATCATCTAGATGCGTATTCCAGGCCCGAACAATCCGTCCCGCTTGTCCTCGCCGACCTCCGCCACCTCTGAGGGCATTCAACGTTCTCCAAATGCGCTCAAAGCTCAGGGGGCCTTCCCATCCCAGCGCCTCTGTTAAAGCCCCATCCGAGCCAACTTCTGCGGCCTGCAAACCCATTGCGATTAATTGCGATCGCAACTCCTCAACCGTTTGAGGTAAACTTGAACCCCCTCCACCCTCGCGTTGAATCTGGAAGTTCTCGTGCAAAGATAGAGCGATCGCACGAGGTTGTCTTTCAAGGAGGCGTTCGTCCTCTCCTGCGTCCTTTTGCAGCAACGGCTGAGGATCGCTCTGGTTGGGACGAGACATCGGTTTGTGGGAAAGTCCACCCCTCAACGAGGGTTGAATCGTCGCAGAGGTTGAAGCTGAAGGCGGGCAAATCTGAACGTTCGCAAAATTATAGGTTAAAGCTGTTTGGCGATCGCTGGTCTGGAACGCTTCTGAGCGATGAGTTTGGACAAGCAAGGAAGGCGGCGCTGATGGAGTCGCTTTCGGAACCTGCGGAACTTGAGTTGAGCTAATGAAGTGAAACGACATGCTCGCGCCTCCTAATGCAGAGGGAGTTTTGCTGGTCTTCCTCGACCCCTAGCATCTCTAGCATGGCATTCAATTTGTGACCCTGCCAAGCGGGTGAAACTCTACGGTTGAGTACCAGATGCTACTGTGGAGTGAGAGCCTTTTGAGGTCTGCTACCCTCGATCGAGGCTCAAGAATAGACTTTCTCAAGAGTTATGAGCGATCTACCAGCCCTTTGCTTGCTCGATCATCCCATTTTACGCCAAGTGGCTCGCCCGGTTGAGGTTGTGGGCGATCGCAGTCTGCAAACTACGATTGAGCAATTAACGCTGACGATGCAAGCTGCTAATGGAGTAGGGATAGCCGCCCCCCAAATCGGTTTATCCTATCAGTTATTGATCGTGGCGTCGCGCCCCAATCCTCGCTATCCCCACGCGCCGGAAATGTCCCCAACCCCCATGATTAACCCGCGCCTGATTGCGACCTCCTCAGAAGTCGAAAAAGGTTGGGAGGGGTGCTTGAGCATTCCCAAAATTCGAGGTCTAGTCCCGCGCTACTCAGAAGTGGAAGTGGAATATACTACCCCCACCGGGCAGATTCAACAGCAAATCTTAACAGGATTTGTCGCGCGTATTTTTCAACATGAGTTCGATCATCTCAATGGATTGCTCTTTATCGACCGAGTGGAGAATTCTCAAGAGTTGCTCTCAGAACAAGATTATCAATTGCTCCTCCAGTCGCAATCTTAAATTTTCCTAAAAAATCCCTGATTGTTGCTTAAATGGCGATCGCAATCTAGAGGTAGGGTTATCTCACCTGCAAGCGAACTTTGGGGCTATGCCAAAATAGCACTAGCAAATTACCAATCGATAAGAGGTTTTGGGAATGGCAATTAACCTAAGTAAAGGTCAAAGAATTAGCTTAACTAAAGAAGCTCCTGGCATGACAAAAGCTGGCGTAGGTCTAGGCTGGGATGCAAATAAGACCGATACTGGTCAAGAATATGACCTAGATGCTTCCGTGTTTATGTTAGGCGCAAATGGGAAGATCCCTAGCGAGCAATTCTTTGTATTTTACAATAATAAACAGTCTCCAGAAGGCGGTGTCGTTTATCTAGGGGATAATCGCACGGGAGCGGGTGAAGGCGACGACGAAACAGTTAATCTAGACTTAGAAAAAATTGACCCTTCCGTTCAAGAAATTGTGTTTGTTGTCACTGTCCACGAAGCAGAACAGCGGAAGCAAAATTTTGGTCAAGTCAGAAATTCATTTATCCGCATTTATGATTTAGAAACCAATACAGAAGTCACCAAGTACGAGCTAGATGAAGACTTTTCTAGAGAGACGGCGATTGAATTTGGTCGTCTTTATCGTAAAGATGGGGAATGGAGATTCCAAGCCGTAGGACAAGGTTACAATGGCGGCTTGCAAGGCTTTGTTACCCAATTTAGCTAGAAGCTAAAGTCGATTAAGCGTGAAAGCCAATCTATCCAAGTAACGCTAGCGAATCAGTTGCTCAACCAGAGGTCTAATCATGGCAATTAACTTAAGCAAAGGTGAAAGAATTAGCTTAACCAAAGAAGCCCCCGGTATGAAGAAAGCCGGAGTAGGCTTAGGTTGGGGTGCTAATAAAACCGATACAGGTCAAGAATATGACTTGGATGCTTCTGTGTTTATGTTAGGGACAAATGGCAAAATTCCCACAGAAAAGTTTTTTGTATTTTATAACAATAAACAATCTCCCGATGGTGCAGTTGTTCATCAAGGCGATAATCGCACGGGAGCGGGTGAAGGGGACGACGAAACGATTAATCTCGCTTTAGATAAAATTGACCCTTCCGTCCAAGAACTTGTGTTTGTGGTGACGATTCATGAAGCCGGCCAACGCAATCAAAATTTTGGTCAAGTCAAAAATTCGTTTATTCGTATTTATGATTTAGAAACCAATACAGAAGTCACCAAATACGAGCTAGATGAAGACTTCTCCAGAGAGACCGCCATTGAATTTGGTCGCCTGTATCGTAAAGAAGGCGAATGGAGATTTCAAGCCGTTGGTCAAGGGTATAATGAAGGGTTACAAGGCTTTGTCAACCAATACGCTTAGTAACCTTGTTAGTTCATGTCCAATCGACTGACAAAACTGCTGAAAGTCCCATTCTATTGTAGGTTGGGTTAAGCCTCGCGAAACCCAACAGCAGCTAGATTTGTGTTGAGTTTGGTACCTTAACTTAACCTACTAACTTGATTGTCAGTCAAACCGGGTTGAAGTCCGAATCGATTATGACAACACATTGGGGGATGAATTTGAGTCAATTTATCCCCTTTTGAGCGAGATTTATAAGGAGTAAGAAATCATGGCAATTAACCTACAAAAAGGTCAATCTATCAATTTAAACAAAAAAGAACATGACCTTTCTCAAATCATGTTAGGTTTAGGCTGGGATGTAGCCAAATCTAAAGGAATTTTTGGAGGCTTGTTTGGCGGAAACTCCAGCGACTTTGATTTAGATGCCTATGCTATTCTTTTATCAGATAAGGGAAAACTGAGAAGCCCTAGCGAAGATGTTATTTACTACGGACATTTGAGCAATTCTGATAAAACAGTTGTTCATACCGGAGATAATCTCACGGGAGAAGGAGATGGAGACGACGAACAAATTATTGTTAAATTAGATACTCTAGCCGAACGCTATCAAAGAATTATTTTAGGGGTTAATATTTACCAAGGGCAAAGCCGGAATCAGCACTTTGGGTTAGTGGAAAATGCTTTTGTGCGGGTTGTAGATGCTGCCCGTAAAGAGGTTGCTCGCTACAGCTTGTCCAGTAATGCGGCGTATCAAGGCAAAGTGAATATGCTCATGGGAGAACTCTATAAGCAGAACGGAGAGTGGCAGTTCAGAGCTTTAGGAGAACCCTTAAGCGTTGACTTACAAGGTGCAGTCAACTCCTATCGATAGTCTCGCAAGCACTCTACTGAGGCCGCACTCTCCAATTAGCTAGCTGCTAGCCGTGTCATTCCCTTGGAAGGGATTTTCACCAACGCCCAGCATTTTTTTGCTTCGCTTGAGCTGTTTCCACAAGGCTTTAACTTGGACATAAGCTGCCTCTGGTGTGAGTTTACCATTAGTTTCCAAGTTGCTGATATAGGAGACGCGTTGAGCGAATTCTTGCAAGTTAGCATTAAATGCTAAATTTTCGGGTTTGACTGGCCCGCGATAGCGGCTACGAGGATACAGAAAGTCATTCATGGAACCATGACCCCCCTCAAGTTGAGTATATTGACAACCTTTTACGGTCTGATTGTGTTTCAGACCGGAAACCCCTCTCCTACCGAGATTGATAAATCCTGGTAACGAGAAATCAAGAAAAGTCACAAAGACCTAAGCTATCTGTCTCTATTTTATGCATTTCCCTACCCGTCGTCGCTAGAGTGCGATAACTTTACAGACTCTTTAACCCTTCCACAATCTACCCAGGATAGAATGAAGGATACTCAAAAAGTGTCTTTCTTTTGACAGAACTTTTTATAAGCATCCGGGAGTAGCGTCAGTACGTCCTGGAAGTTTACTGTTAGGGTAGGGCAAACCCGCTTCAGGCTTTATCCCTTGGCTCGATTGACTGGGATGCGTTTGTCGGGTTTTTGCTTCCTCACCCACTGCAAAAATTTTGCCATTTGGGGTTCTTGTTGCAGCTTTTCGAGCGTATTCAGCTCTTTTGCCAGGTGTTGGTTATCAAATAGGGAATGGATTTGACGGTGACAAGCCGAACAAATCTCAATAGTGGCGCTAGGTGGCTCGTTTTTCCGCTTGGTCTTTTGTCGAGGAATCAGGTGGTGAAGCGTTAGCCGTTCGAGTTGTCGTTGGCAGAGTTGGCAGTACATCTCTAGGGGTTTGGGATAGAAAAGCCCGATCCGCCTTTGCGGAATCGCCCTCACCTATTATAACAAGGGGTTTCACTGCGGTGCTTGCTGCCAAATCACCACTAGCGTGCCGCTTCCCGGATTGAGAGGGACTAAGTTGAGATAAGAGACTGAAGGCTGAGTTGGAATCGCATACACCTCACCTCCACCATAGCTTCCATACCATTCTGCCTGAAGATTGAGTTGAGGCGCGATCGCACTTTCGTACACTTCTTGAGGAGTCTTCTCTGGGATCAGATAATACGCCACAATCTCCGGTTTAGGTTGCTGAAACTCCAAAAACTGCTCTGCTTGTTCCGGTTGACCAAAAAGTTCGATAATCTCCGCTAACGTCCAAGATTCCCCAAAAAGGTTAACTTCTGTTTCCCATCCTCTCAGAAATTCTTCCAAGAAGAGATCGGGCGTTACAGGTTGGGAAGCAAGAGGAGATGGCACCTGAGTGGGTGAAGGTTGAGGCGTTGCAATGGCTGTCGGTGAAATTGTGGGTTTTGGCGTTGCAATGGGTGTCGGTGAAGTCGTGGGTTTTGGCGTTGCAATGGGTGGTCGGTGAAAATTGTGGATTTTGGCGTTGCAATGGCTGCGGGTGAAGTCGTGGGTTGTGGTGTAGCGAGGCGCGGGGGAGAAGCTAACCGAACCCGTTCAGAACGCTGAGACGCTTCTGGGGGAATAGTTTGAGGGAGAGGCAGCATTAAGATTGCCGCGTGAGCGATCGCAGATACCCCCAACATTAGAGCATAAACCCAATGGGGCGATCGCTTTGCCTAGGCGAAGAATCTTGATTGAGGCATGGATAAATTGACAGACATCCCAATTAACTTCTAAGATGAGCCAGTGGAATAAAATGATAATCATTATCATTCAGGCTCATGCTCAACTCTTTGCGGCGAATTACCCAACTAGCAGCACTTCCCGGCGGTCCTGACCATTCTCAGCTTAATTTAACCCAGGCACAAGCTGTTATACAACCATGATGATTGTTGTTGCCGGGCCGCCGGGAAGTGGTAAAACCACTTGGATTTCCGAGTTTATTGCCCAAGCCCCCCGCGAGGTTCTTTATTTAGCGCCAGGAACAGAAGGCGTCCCCCTGGATGCAGCTTATTTGAGTTGTCAGAGCGATCGCATCCAAGTGGCAATGGATCGAGACCCTCAAGACATTTCCGCCCAACTCGCCCAGGGGACACCCGTTTGTATTGAAGTCGGCGTTCATTTAGAGTTAACCCAGGAACGCTCTAACCTTCAAACGCCGATGCATCGGGTGGCCGTTGTTCCAGAAGGCTTGCAGGATACTGAATGGCACGCTTGGGCGGATCGGGTCGTTGTGGGAAATCCCCAGAGTACCCCCATTGCGAATGTTGAGATTTGGCGGGCGATGCTGACGGGTCAAGTGGTCGATCCGCCCAGTTTGGATGTGTTTTGGTATGAGTTGGTGGAAGGCGCTTACGGCGAGGTGAAACGGGCGAAGGGGATTTTTAATCAGCCGGATGGTAGCGTATTTTATTTTGATTTCCTATTCGGTCGGGGAGAGAGTGAAATTTCCCAGTTGCACGAGGCGCGGAGGTTAGCGGGAAGACCGGAATTTGTCAGCGGGATAGAAGCAATTGGCGTGGGGTTGAATACGACTGCGATCGCCCAAACTCTCCAAGAGTGCTGTTTATCCGATACTGCGATCGCTCATTATCAAGACCAACTCGCCGCAATGGAGGCTTAAACATGAAGATAGCAGTTCTTTCTTGCATTCACGGTAATTTAGCCGCGTTGGAAGCGGTTTTACACGATATCGATCGCCAAAAGGCGGAGAAAATCTTCTGCGTGGGGGATTTAGTGGGTTATGGCCCCTATCCTAATGAAGTGGTAGAAAAAGTGCGATCGCTCTCCATTCCCACCTGTGCGGGTTGTTGGGATGAAGACATCGTTGAAGGCCTCAACGCCTGCGAATGTAGCTATCCCTCCCAACTGGCAGAAAAGCGCGGGTTGATCGCCCACGAATGGACTAATCGCGAGATTACCCCAGAAAATCGGGAATTTCTCGCCCAGTTACCCCACAGCCTCCGACATGAAAATCTCGCCTTTGTTCACGGTAGTCCCCATAGCGCCCACGAATATCTACTCTCGGATGTGGATGCGTTCTTAGCCTTAGAACGGGTACTCTCTGCGGGGGCAGATGTGCTGTTTTGCGGCCATACTCACCGCCCCTATATCCGGCGTTTGCAATCTGGAAGCTTGCAGGCTGCGCTTTTACACCCCCAGGTGCAAACAGCCAGCACTTTGAATTTCACCGTGCCGCTAAAACAGATTATCAATGTAGGTTCTGTGGGGGAACCGCGCCACGGACGACCGAACGCCACTTACGCCCTTTTTGATACCGAGATGCAGCAAGCCAGCCTGCAAGAGGTGGCTTACGACTATCAGCAAACCTGCACGGCGATTGTAGAAAAAGGACTTCCGGCAATTTTCGCTTGGCGGCTGGCGCGGGGGCTAGAATTTGCGGAAATGGCGGAAGATGCCACCCATGTCTGTCAGCGTTAAGGATAAGTTTGAAGTTGACATCCTCACCGCCCTAAAAGTGCGGTGATTCCCAAACCTCACGATTTGGATTTCTGTTTCATAGCAACTGCCTCTACCCGCAAGGGGTTTTACGGTCTTATGTTTGCTCCACAGACTTTCGGCTTAAGCCCTCCCGCAAGCCCTGCGGTACTCAATTTTTTGAGTTTAACACAAAGCTCTCTTAATAAGACGGGGTTTCAGACCCAGGAGTTTTTGATGAGTCATTGGGCGATTTTAAGTGGAATTGCAGGTCATTTAGCAGCGTATGAGGCGGTTCTGGCCGATCTCAAGCGGGTGAAAGGGGGCGTTGAGGCCCTGTATATTCTGGGGGATTTGGTGGGGCCCCAGGCCGATTGTGAGGCGTTGGTGCGGCGGGTACAATCGCCCCGACGCGGAGAACCCGAACCCCAGGTATGCGTAGGATGGTGGGAAGAACAATGCTTTCGCCTGCACGCAGTTGGGGCGAGTTCGGAAACGCCGGAGTTAATCGCCCGTTATGGCCCGGAGACGGTGGAAAAGCTCTGGAACTCGGTTTCGCGGGAGACGGTGCAGTGGTTGCGATCGCTCCATTTTGGCTTTTTTGAATTAGACTGTCTGCTCATTCATGGCAGTACCCTGGGTGTTGACGACGAGTTGACGCCTGAAACGCCGCCGTTGCAAATGCTGGATCGGCTGATTCGGGGCGAGGCGAACCGCCTATTTTGCGGGCGTTCGGGTCAGGCGTTTCAGTATCAATTACAATCGGGTTCGGTGACAAGCAGCCTCACCTCTTTGGAGGGGGAATCCGCCAGTCAGGTGCAAACGCTCTCCCCCAAACAGATTATTGGGGTGGGTAGCGTGGGGAAAATACCCGGACAGGCCACATACACTCTTTATCATCCGAAGAGCGATCTCATTTCCTTTCGCACGGTGCGTTATGGCGATCGCCTAGGCTTTTCCCCAACTTCGGCGCGACAGTCTGCACCTTAATTATCTAGCACTGCGAGCCTGTTCGATGCTGACGACTTCACCTAGGGCGGTTGTTGCTCTTAAGGCGCGATCTCCTACAAAGCTATGCGCGGTGGTGGTTGGGTGCAGATCGTCCCAGAATAGATACTGGCTAGGATTATTGCTGGGCTGTACTAACAGCGGATCTCGCACATTGGTAAAGCCAAAGTCTGCGGGATTTGTAACCGCCTGGTTAATTAAGCCTTCCACATCCACTGGGATAATATTAACGGCTGGATTGCGATCCAGGGTTTCGATCAGGGTGGCTAAACCCGCATTATGAGCCGCACTCAGTTGAGTCAATCCTTGAGCGGCTTCTGGGCCTAAGCTGGTCGCTAAGGGTGTAATTCCCAAGTTGGGTAAATTAGGAACCATAATATTCCGCGCGCCAATATTGGTCAGCTTGGTAATCGCCAGAGCAATATTATTGAGAACGCCTTGAACATCGGTAGAACGGGCCCCTAAGTAATCATTAGAACCCGCCCAAACCACGTAGAGCGATCGCGGATCGGCAACATTCGCCGCGCTAATATAACCATCAATCTGCGTTTGAACGCCCGGAAGTGGAGGGAAACCCGCCGGGAGGAGTTGGGTATTCACATTAAACGTCCCCGAAGTCGCGCCCCCAAATGCTACATTGGTTTGCGGGGTCAGATTCAACCCCAAACGCGGGATTAATTGCTCAACCCAAACCGGCCCATTAGAAAAGCGCCCTTGGAAATACGGAGGACTGGGGGGAAGTTGACCGCCTGTCGGGATAAATCCGTTACCATCATCAGAAAGGCTATCGCCAAACACATAAACCTGATTGAATAGAACGCTAGGAACGCGCCCTTCAAATTGCCCAAATCGGACAAAGTGTTCTACCCCCGTCAGCAAGTCGCGTCCAACCGCCTGAGCCACATCTGGGTTACTGGCCAAGTAAAATGGAGTATCAAAAACGGCCCTAGGGTTACGACCTTCAAATTGCCCAAAAGTAACAAAGTGCTGAGAGGGAACAATTTGCGACTGGAAAAAAGCCTGAGCCACATCAGGATATTGCTGGAGATAATAGGGAGTATCTAATAGCGCGCTGGGATTGCGTCCCTCAAACTGACCGTGAATCTGAAAATGCTGATATCCGTTGGTAAAGTTTCGCGCAGTGACAGCCGAGGCGACATCTGCATAGGTACTGAGATAAAAGATTCATCAAAAAGTTCGCGATCGGTAAGCATAAGAGATATTACTGAAGCTGGATGTATCTTCTACCATACTCACACTTTTCTTCATTCAGCAAGAGACCACCAGAAGGCGATCGCACTCCGTAATCCAAACATCAGTTTCCTCAGTCAAAGCCATCTTTCTCGCGCAAAAAAAATGCTTATGGATGTTTGGCTTGCCAATCTTTAGATTGGCAGATTAGGATATGATACTTAGCACAATTTCAGTTTGTATCGATGCTCACCCTGACCGTAGAAACGCTATGTTCTGAAGCCGCAATCTTTTCAGCAGTCGAGTCTCAGCACCTAGAACCCTTACTTTATGGCGTCACAGATGGTAAAGCAGTTGGGACTTACTTAGAACACAAGTTTAAGCTTTACCTTAAGGAAAATTATGAGTTCCTAGAAGGTAATGCTGCGAGTGGCATAGATTTTCCGGGGCTATTCGTTGATATTAAAGTTACGAGCATTAAACAGCCTCAGTCTTCCTGTCCCTTTAAGTCGGCTAGGCAAAAAATTTTTGGGTTGGGTTACTCGCTGCTTATTTTTGTTTATCGAAAAATGGATAATAGTAACCAGAGAACAGCCACTTTAGAGATTTTGCACGCTATTTATGTGAGTGCTGAAAGAACAGCCGACTTTCAGATGACTCGTGGAATTCTCAATATTTTAGAAAACGAAGGCAACAAAGACGATCTCATAGCGTTTATGCTAGATCGACATCTACCCGTTGATGAAATTGAAGTCGAAAATATTGCAGAGGAAATTCTGAGAAATCCACCTCTTCAAGGATTTTTAACTATTTCTAATGCTTTACAATGGAGATTGCAATACAGTAGGGTAATTGAGAGAGCCGGACAAGAAGAAGGTATTTTTGCTGTTTATAGGTCAAGATTGTGACTCGGCTTTTGAAAGAAAAAATAGAATACGGAGATTTTCAAACTCCTATTGAATTAGCTGAAAAAATTTGCTGCAAGCTAGTTGATCTTGGCATAGAACCCGATATAATTATTGAGCCAACTTGCGGAATTGGAAACTTTATTAAAGCTGCCGCAAATACATTTCAATCCGCGAACCAAGTTATTGGTATCGATATTAATTATGATTATATTAACAAAATTAAGCAAGAGCGATTCTTTTTACAAGACACAAGAATTACAATCCATCAAGCCGACTTTTTTCAATTCAATTGGTCTTCTTTGGTTCAAGAAGCCCAAGGACATATTTTGATTATTGGTAACTTACCTTGGGTAACTAACTCAAAGCAAGGAAAAATCCAGGGTGACAACTTACCCTTAAAAACAAACTTTAAAAAGTATAGTGCTTTGGAAGCAATTACAGGAAAGAGTAATTTTGACATTTCAGAATGGATGTTAATTCAAATTATTAATCATCTTCAACAATATCAAGCATCAATAGCAGTTTTGTGTAAAACTTCTGTTGCGAGGAAATTACTCAGTTATATTCACTCTCAAAAACTTTATCTAGACTATTGTGCAAGCTATAAAATAGATGCAAAAAGATACTTCGCTGCAAATGTAGATGCTTGTTTATTATTCTGTAAAGTTAAGCCTAATTCACAAAATTATTTTTGTGATGTATTTAACAGCCTTGACGAAGGTAAATTTTATCAAATTGGCTATCACGCTTCTCTATTGGTCAAAGATATTGATAAATTTAATAGCGTCAAAGACTTGTACAATCCTAAACCCAGTAAAAAATGGCGTTCAGGCATTAAACATGATTGTTCAGATATAATGGAATTCCATAAAGTTCAAGATGGTTATATCAACGGACTAGGAGAGATTATTGACCTAGAAGAAACTTATATCTTTCCTTTAATCAAAGGATCTGATGTCGCTCAAGGTAGAATAGAAAATTCTAATCGCTATGTTTTAGTAACCCAAAGACTAATTGGTGAGCCAACAGACAAACTCAAAGACTTAGCGCCCAAAACCTGGAAATACTTAGAGCATCATGCACCCTATTTAGATAATAGGAAAAGCAAAATATATAAGACAACACCTCGCTTTTCTATATTTGGAGTTGGGGAATATACCTTTTCTCCGTGGAAAATAGCGATTTGTGGATTGTATAAAAAATTGAGCTTTAGGCTAATTGGGACAATTGAAAATAAACCCACTATTTTTGATGATACGGTTTATTTTCTTTTCTTTGACAATGAAGAAGCTGCTAATCAAGCATTTACACATCTAACCTCACCCTTAGCAACTGACTTTTATTCCTCTCTCATTTTTTGGGATGAAAAACGACCCATTAAAACTAGCATATTGAATTGTTTAAACTTATCTGCCCTGGCAAAAAGATTATCTGTCAATTGTTAAAGACTTGAATTTAGGTGTTGATACGCTTCTCAACAATCGCAAGAAAAGCGCTTACAACCCATAGGATAGTGCGCGATACGGTCTAAGGTAAAACTGAGTTATAAGTCGCCAGCAGCTAACATTTGAATGACTTTTGGCGTACCAGGGTCAAAGCCTGCGAAGTCCCAGGATAGGGGATCGTGCGGATCGACTAAGGTAATGGCAGAAGGAGCCAAAGTGACGTAAATTGCCTTAACTTCGGGATTCACTTTTTTGCGATAGGCTGCCAGCGCTTGGCTAGGATGACCATAGCCTGACCAGCTTTCATTATCTGTCCAGAAACAAATGACATCGGCTTTGAACTTATGTTTAGTTGCCCATTCATAGGCAACCGCCGCATCGGTTCCGCCAAAGTTTTGATCGCTAGCTTTCTTTAAAGCAGAGCTAAACGAATCGCTAGCTGAAATTTTGAGATTGCGAAACTCCGTTGCAAACCCGCGAATGGTGTAATGGGTTTCAGCTTTTGCTGTCACCAACGCCATCGTAGTCGCAATTTCGCAACAAGTTAACCCGATAGAGTTCACAGTTGAATAGGACATCGAACCCGACACATCAACGGCGTGTAAAAATACTTTACCCGTGGGTTCAACAGTTTCAAAGGAAAGTTCAACTGCCCTTTCTAAGATGCCAATAATCCGAGAAACGGGTTTCCAGGTTTTCTGGCTGCGTCCCAAACGTCCCTTCGACTTGTAAGTCTTGAGCGCTTTGAGGACATCAATGGGGTGAATGCGTCCTTTCCGTAGGCGTTCGGGGTTATTAAGAACCGATGCAACGCGCTCTAAATTGCGAGTATTGTCAGCTTCTAAAACGCCAATTTGGGTTAAAGATGCCAGGTTTCGCAGCATTGCGCCGATGGGCATTTGATCGAACAGTAGCTGCCATGCACCTCGATCCATTTTACCAACGGGGGCGGCCATTTCGTGGGTTAAACGCCCTTGCGCGATCGCCCTTTCGGTTTCTTCCGGGTGACGCTTCAGCCACTCAAACCACCAAATTTGCGCCATCACTTCCGAAGGAATTTCGCTCGGTAGCTCATCCCAACCCTTCACCACCCACTGAAACAGCAAGTTATGATCTTCCGTCGGTGGCTTAACGTGAAACAAGCGCAACGCATCCCGATGAGCAAAGCCTTGACGTTGCTGATACTTCAGCAATTGATACGCCAACCCCTTCACATCCTCGCGAGAGAGCCATTGTTGACCCGCCTCGCGAATCACTTTACCCATACCGCGCATTGCTTTGGTATAGCTTAACCACTCGTAAAAATGGCTGCCCGTCCGCACGACTTGGGGAAAGATTTCCATAAAGGCTCGCTTGGCTTCTGGGGTTTCCCCCATCGACAGCAACACCAAGGCGAGGATCGGCGCGCTGTTGTTGATGGCGCGTCCATCGCTAGCATAGAGGATTTCTTGGGCAACCCGATCGGGTTCTTGGGCGATCGCCTTCTTCAGAACCTTAACAAAATCCCCCGTCAACTCGCGCTTATCCGCGTAGTAAGTGCTTTGAGCCGTTCCAATCAGCAAGCAACGACGCACAGAGCGCCATAAACCGGCCTTAAACATCCATCCCCCAGAGCGACCTTGGATCATCTGGGTTTCGCGTCCGGGAATGGGCTGATTTTGAGGAGTTCCAGTTTGTTTTTGGGTATAAAAATTGTAGTTCAACGGTCATCCTCCAGCCCCTGCGGGCAAAAAGAAATGGACGGAGCGGGACTCGAACCCGCGACCTCCCGGATAATAAGCCGATAACCCTAATTCATCGGCCCGGTGGGCAAGTGGCGAATAGGGAAGGTACTCTAACCCCTGAGCTATCCGTCCGCGAGCGTAACCAAAATCAAGCGCTTGTAGTATACCAGCACCCGATCTTTCAGAACTCCCATCAGAGAGTTACGAGAATCTATTCTTGTTGTATTACATCGTAATACATCTGTCAAGTCAAAGATCGAGAACGCCCTCCCTTCCTGATTTACTGAGCATTGAGCGACCAATCATAATCGAGATAAGCAAGCTGAGGCTCGTCCGCGCTTGCCATTTCCGCCTGGAGATAACCTTGGATATACTCTGCAACTGAAGGAGAAACCCGAAGAAAATCCTTGCCATACCACTTCAAAATCTTGCTGCAATAGAGCGTATGCGTTACCGAATCGTAGCGAACCTTTTGGGGATTCTGAATAAACCGCAGCGCATCTGCTTCTAATTGCTCGAATACCGTATCGGGATAATAAGCTTGATTGCGTAATAACGGACACCCCCTAGCCGCACAAACTAGAGCAAAATGTATCCGAGGTTCCTGAAACTGCTGGCGCAAAATCTGATGTTCGATCTGATTGAGCGAATAACGACCTTGGGAGAGAATGCGGCGACTAAAAAAACGCCAAAAACTCAACCCATTGGGAATATTAAAAAAACGCGGAAAAATAGAGGGAATCGGATAGCGCTCTAAAACTTGGAAAATCACCCCAGCATTATACAAGTTAATCCAATAAGCAAGCTGTACTCCGCTCGGACAAGAGGTTGGAAGATCGAATGATTCCACCTTAAATAACCAAGACTTTAATTGTTCTAAAGACTCTTGTTGCCAAGCCGAATAATTAACACTACCAACATCATTGACATATCGCTGAAGTAACGCATCCCAAGGGGTAAAATCAAGCATTTAATCCCTCATTATCCTTAAGATTCATAAATGACTCTAGCTCAAACCGCTTTGTCTCTGGCTCTCTAACTTGCACATCCCTACCGTTAGCCTAGTTTTACAAGTTTCTAAAAAATTTATAAATAATTTTACTTTAGCTTCCCTTTCAACGTATGGTGAAAGCACTAAACTGATTTTGATAGAGAAACTGAGGTCAACTCAGTCAACCCTTTTTTAAAAGCTCAAATGGATCTCATTGATTATTCTGATTTTGAAAAAGTTCAAATTTGCGTCGGGAAAATCATTAAAGCCGAAGATTTTCCTAAAGCTCGCAAACCCGCTTACAAACTTTGGATTGACTTTGGTGATGAACTGGGCATTAAAAAATCTAGCGCTCAAATTACTCACTTCTATAATCCTGTTGACCTGATCGATCGACAAATTCTTGCCGTTGTTAATTTTCCGCCCCGACAAATTGCAGATTTCTTATCAGAAGTGCTAGTTCTTGGCGTCGTATTGCCAAGCCAGGAAGTCGCGTTAATCCAACCGGATCGCGACATTCCTTTGGGGTTGCGCGTTTTGTGATTTTAGGCTAATCAATCACCCTGACCAAGCCCCGTTTAATCCCATCAAAAACTTGATTAATTAACGATTGCTCAGTGGCATTCAGGGATTGTTTAGATAATAACGCATCCATTAACATCTGCTGGTCGGCACGAGTGAGTTTGTAGGATGAGATGATTTGGTCAACAAGGGACTCAATTGCAGAATGCGAGTTGCTGTGAATGGACATGAGCGCAAACCAAAGCGAGTTGTGCAGTGAAGTTGTCAAGTCTAGTAGGACACAAAGCGGGGATGAGAACAGTAAAGTTCGCAACCACTCTTATCGTGTGAAGAATTGTTAAAACGAGGCTTCGATTAGTGTAAAGCCTGCGGAAGGCTCAAGCATCTAACTTTTGTTAGAGCTTAAAACCGATGAGAAATTGATGGGGATCGATTTTCTCGCGCCGAGTTTCCCGCAAGCCGGATCGCCCAGAAAACGCCAGAAAGTAATACTACTACCCCTGAAGGACAGTCAAAGGCTTCCAGCAGGCTGAACCCTAATTCTTGCGAATCATCTGCATTACTCATGCCTGCTCTATTTGAAATTTATTAAAGACCCCCTACAAAAATTAACAAACATCTGCATAATTCTAATATGCTCCTTGATGCCTCAGTATACTTACTGAACTTTTGATGCAAGACTCATTACAAAAAGTTTTTCAATCCTCTATTAACGTTCGCAGTCTCGCTGGGAGCAACATCTTAGAGCGTGCAAGCCCGTCGCCAACCCGATTTAGCCATTTTGACGACTCCTTGCGGATCGCCTTACCTTTGGGCGAAGTTCTCCCCGTTTTTCTTTATTTTGTCCGGCAAAATCCGGAGCGGCTGTGGAACTGGAGTTTTTACCGTTTGGAATTTTTATGCTTTTTTGGAGTTTGAGTAATTTCATTATGATTTGGATACCGCGATTAACATCAAACTGGTTAGGTCATCCGGCAAAAAGCGTGGCTCAAGCGAGTGCAATGGGGGCTTTACCGAGCTTTACGCCCTTCACTCCAACGCCGACTGCGGTCGATCCCTTGAGTTTAGAACGGATTGTTAAACATCGGGTGGATGCTCAAACCACAGAATTATTCCAAGAAAACCAAAAACTGAAGCAAGAATTAACAACTCTGCATCGTCTGATTGCCAATGCTCCGGTTATTGTGTATGCAGTCGATCGCAAAGGACGATTTACTCATATTGAAGGCAAAGGTATCGAACACATCGGCTTATCTGAGGCTGTTGTGGGTCAATCGGCACTGGAGCTTTATCAAGATCAGCCCTATATTTTAGAAAATTTGCGTCAAGCCCTCAGCGGTAGCGAACATTCTTGGATTGCAGACTATGAGGGATGGGTATACGAACACCGCACCTCTCCCTTATTACAGCCAACGGGAGAAGTAGCGGGTTTTGTAGGGATTGCAACCGATATTACCGAGCGAGTGCGGGCAGAAGATACGCTGAAGCTCACTCAGTTTTCAGTTGAACGCTGTGCGGATGCTATTTTTTGGATTGCTCCTGATGGTAAGTTACTCTATGTCAATCGCGAAGCCTGTCGTTCCTTGGGGTATTCGCGCCAGCAACTTTTAACAAAAACGATTCACGATATTAATCCAGATTTGACAGAGGGCGCTTGGGCTTATCATTGGAATGTTTTAAGCCGTTGCGGTTCGTTGACGATTGAAGCGCACCATCGCACCCAAACTGGGCGTTTATTTCCGGTGGAGATGACGATTAACCACTTGCGGTTTAATGGTAAAGAGTACCATTGTGCCTTTGTCCGCGATGTGAGCGATCGCAAACAAGTCCTAGACGCCCTCCGCCAATCCAAAGAAAAACAAACCCGCCTAATCTCCTCGCTTCGCAAACAAACCAGCAAACTGAAAAATACCCTCCAAGAACTCCAGCAAACCCAAATTCAACTGATCCAGACTGAAAAAATGTCCTCTCTCGGTCAGTTAGTCGCCGGAGTTGCCCACGAAATTAATAACCCCGTTAACTTCATTACAGGCAATCTTCACTACGCCAACGCCTATATCGCTGATGTTCTGGCCATCGTCCACCTGTATCAACAGCACTATCCTCAGCCCGTTCCAGAAATTGTAGAACTCTCAGAAAACATTGAAATTGAATATATTCTAGAAGACTTACCCAAACTTCTAGGCTCCATGCAGTTAGGGGCGGATCGCATTCGGCAAATTGTCCTCTCTTTACGCAACTTCTCGCGCTTAGATGAGGCCCAAAAGAAGCCCGTTGATATCCATGAAGGGCTAGACAACACCCTATTGTTGCTGCAACATCGCCTCAAAGAGAAATCGGGAGCCTTGGGAATTCAGTTAGTCAAAGATTACGGCAAACTTCCCCAAATCGAGTGCTACGCCGGACAGTTGAATCAAGTCTTTATGAATTTATTGAGCAATGCTATTGACGCCCTAGAAGAAGCCGTCGAACGGGGACAATTTTCCGCCAAGCCAGGGGGCCCGCAAATCTGGATTCGCACTGAACGCTCCCACCCCGATCGCATTACCATTCGGATTGGAGATAATGGCCCTGGCATCCCCCCAGAAGTCTTGCAGCGCTTATTCGATCCCTTCTTTACCACTAAACCTGTCGGTAAAGGAACGGGGCTAGGTCTATCCATTAGCTATCAAATCGTGGTAGAACGCCATCGGGGTCAGTTACGTTGCGTTTCTGAGCCGGGACAAGGGGCAGAATTTGTGATTGAGATTCCCGTATAAGTTACAAAACGCCGAGAAGGTGTCTTGCTGCCCAAAAATACCCAAGATTTCCGGCAACATATTTTGTTAAAGTATGGCATTTCTCCCCTAGCAGCTACTACCCTAGTGATGTCAGGTTGAGGAATACTGCCGTGGATGCTGGGAAGCAACAGATTTTAGGTTATTTCATTGAGGAAGCCAAAGAGCATCTCGATACCCTGGAACAAGGTTTGTTAGATTTACAATCCACGATGAAGGACACCGAACGGGTGAACGAAATGTTCCGGGCGGCTCACTCTGTTAAAGGGGGAGCAGCCATGCTGGGGTTTAGCAGCATTCAAAAGATTGCTCACCGCCTAGAAGATGGGTTTAAGATCCTCAAGGAATATCCCATTACACCCGACCAAAAGCTAGAGTCCTTATTTATTCGGGGATTCGATCCCCTCCGCGATTTGCTGGGTCGTTTGCAAGGGCCGTTTGGCTTGCGCGATGAAGAAGCGGATCAACTGGTACAAGAGGCTGAACCCATTTTCAATCAACTTCAGGCTCACCTGAATGAGTTGTTAGGTGAAGCGGGCATTAGTGTAGAAGATGAAGATATGCCCGTATCTGGGGTTCAGAGAGTCGCGCCCCCCGATATTGTCGCTCAGGTAACAGCAGTCTTGCGACAAATGTTACAGCAGTTTCGTCAATCTCCCAACCCGGCCAATCGTCAGGAGTTGGAACAGTTGTGCGGGAGTTTGCTCAATGTTGGCGAAACCAGCCAGACTTGGCAGAATTTGATTCAAACGGCTCAAAGCGCGATCGCCAATCCTCAATTTTCCTATGTTACGCTTGCGCCATTGGTCATCAAAGAAATCCGCCAAGCCAGCGAACTCGTACAAGCCGGACGAGTTGATGAGGTGTCCCCGTCTTCCCAACTGCAACAACTAGCCGCACAATCTGAAAAACGGCGTATCGCCCTGACAGTGGAACCCAACGCCGCCGCTGAAGCCATCATCGCAGCCTTCAATCAACAGCAATTATCCCAGTTGATTGAGCGGTTACAAACAGCCGTTAAGTAAGGAAGAGGATGGGGGAAAAGAGTGCTTCTCTAAGTGCTGAGTGTAAAGTGCTGAGTGCTGAGTTAATAGTTATTAAGTCTTCTTATCTCTTCCCCCAACCCCTAACTCCTAACTCCCATTCCCCCATCTCCCCATCCCC